>CAYWBX010000438.1:0-3947 GCA_964456015.1 uncultured Hyphomicrobiaceae bacterium
GAACAGGCCAGACAGTTGAACGAAGAACTCTCGGTGGAATCAGGACGGACGCCGTAACCAGCTACCCCAGCAGGGATGCCTGGGATCTGCCGCCTCGAGCTGTCTCTCTGCAGAAGTTCGCCAAGGGGGTGTGGCTCTTCCGCAGCCGCTTTGCCGACAGCATCTATTTGAGCAGGTCCGCCGACGGCGGCGCGACATGGTCGCCGCCGCTCGCGACGGATTTGCCGAACAACAATTCATCGCTGCAAGCGGTCAGGTTGCGGGACGGCCGCATCGCTCTGGTCTTCAACAACGTTCGCGCGACGGCCGCGACCGCGCGGCGCGCCTCGCTCTATGACGAGATCGACGATCCGCCGGCATCGGAGCTCGTGCCGCAAGACGAAGGCGCATTTGCGCTCGCGCCGGCGCCCGTGCCTGGCCGACAGGCCATCTGGGGAACGCCGCGGGCGCCTCTCACACTCGCCATGTCTGCCGATGACGGCGCAAGCTGGCGCATCGTGGCCGATCTGGAGACCGGGGACGGCTACTGCCTCACCAACAACTCCGCAGAGCGGCTGAACCGCGAACTCTCCTATCCGAGCGTGATCGAGGCCGCCGACGGCGGTCTGCACATCGCCTTCACCTATCACCGGCAGGCGATCAAGTATCTGAAGCTACCTGCCACCCTCGTCGCGCCCCGGCCGCACACGGGAGCGGGACGCGAGTGACCGGCGCTTCCTCGGCCGAATTCTGATTTCCCGGTCCGTCACACGATGCCTTCCTTGCGCAGAGCCGCGACGTCGCCGCCGCTCATGCCGAGCCAGGCGCCGAGCACCTCGTCCACATGCTCGCCGAGCCGCGGCGAGGGCTTGAGCCGCACGGGAGCGCCATCGAAACGCACAGGCCACGTCGGCATCTTCACGGGCCCGGTCGTCGGATGCGCGACCGTCTGCATGATGCCGCGGGCGTCGAACGAGGGATCGGTCATGAGCTCCAGCGTGTCGAAGACGGCGCCGGCCGGAACGCCCGCTGCGCCGATCAGCTTCATGCACTCCTCTTTCGTGTGCCGTCGCGTCCAGTCTGCGATGATGGCGTCGACCTCCTCCGGCCGCTCGCTGCGGGCTGCTTGCGTCTCGTAGCGCGGATCGCCCTTGAGGTCCTCGCGCCCCATGACGCCGAGGAGTCTCTGCCAGTGCTCCGGATTGGCGCGGCTGCAGAAGACGTAGACGTAATCGTTGGGCCCCCCCGGCCTGCACGGATAGAGCGCGTTCGGCACGAGGCCGCCTTTCACGGATCGGTCGGTTCCCTCTCTGAGAACGGGCTTGCCGGTGAGCTGGGTTCGCGAGAACGGCACGCGCATATAGTGCAGCATCGCATCCTGCATGGCGACCTGCAGGCGGGCTCCCTTGCCGGTCCTCTGGCGCTTGTAGAGTGCGCCGAGGATCGAGATTGCCATCAGCATGCCCGTTCCGGTGTCACCGAACGAGGTGCCAGGCTTCACCGGCGGCCGGTCGCCATAGCCCGTGGTGCTGGTCATGCCGCCGGCTGCCTGTGCGATCATGTCGAAGGCGAGGCTCTTCTCGTACGGACTGCCGGCGCCGAAGCCCTTGATCTGGCAGTAGATGAGTCCAGGGTTGATGCTCTTTGCGTCGTCGTAGGAGAGCCCCAAACGCTCGATGGTGCCCGGCGCCATGTTCTCGACCATGACATCGGCCTTCGCGATTAGCGCGCGCACCACCTCGAGCCCCCTCGGCGTCTTGAGGTTCAGCGTCACCGACTTCTTGTTGGCGTTGAACTGATGGAAATACCAGGGATCGTTGTCGGGTTTGCCCTTCTGCAGCCGTCGTCCCGGATCGCCAAGGCCGGGGTTCTCGATCTTGACCACCTCTGCGCCGAGCCAGGCGAGCGTCTCGGTGCATGAGGGCCCCGCCTCGAACTGAGTGAAATCCACGACGCGAACGCCTGCGAGACAATCGAGCTCGACGCCAATCATCGCTGCCAACTCCCGTTGAGAGGAAAGCCGGAGCGAAGGCTAGCACCTCAAACGAGCTCGCGACCACACGTCCGTGCAGAAGGCAGAGGAGACTTCGCACCGCAACAAATCGTGCGGCTGCTCTCTGGGTCGATTTCGGCTAGATTTCATACAATCGCTGCTGCATGGCGGCGAGCGCGCAAGGCGGAACTCGAGGATCGGTCATGTCCATGTACCATGACGGCAATCGCAAGCTTCAGGACCGTTTCGCCTCGCGGGCGCTGGCCGACCGGCTGGTCGAGCGGCTCTGGCGCAACCGCTTCAAGGACGAGGACAAGGAGCTGATCGAGCGGGCCGGCTTCTTCTTCCTTGCGACGGCCGACGCCGACGGGCGGCCGGACTGCTCGTTCAAGGGCGGGCCGCCGGGATTTGTCCGTGTCGTTGCTCCGGACCTTCTGATGTTTCCCGACTACGACGGCAATGGCATGTTCAAAAGTCTTGGCAACATCGCGGTCAACCCGCAGGTGGGTCTGCTCTTCATCGGCATGGGCGAGAAGCGGCATCGGCTCCGCGTCAACGGCCGCGCCACGCTGCACGACGATGATCCGACGCTGCGCGACATTCCCGGCGCGCAGCTGATCGTTCGCGTCACTCCCGAGCACATCTTCCCCAATTGCCCGCGCTACATTCCGAACCTGGAGCGGGGCGAGCCGTCCGAGTTTCTCCCCCAAGAAGGGGGCGCTCCCAAGGAGCCGGCGTGGAAGAGCTTCGACGCCTTCAAAGACGTCGTTCCGCCCCGTCGTCGTTAGCGCCCCGCTGCTCGGTTCGCCAGCGGCGAGCCGATCGAACGCGCTTTGTGAGGCGCTCCCGCCGAGGGTACGCAATCTGTCGGCTCTGGGCCGACGTCAGTCGACGGTGCGACGGGCGCGTCGGATGGTGAAAGCGCGAGCCCCCGCCACACGCCGCCCTTGCCACACGCTGCGGCCGCCATCACGCGAACCCGGCCCTGGACTCGAGGCCGGCGCCCTTCAGCAGGCGCACGACCGGACATAAGCCCGTGAACGACGCCTGGATGAGGTGCGCACCCATCAGTCCCGTCACCCAGAGCCAGCTCTGGCTGTGATAGACGGCGAGCAGCACCGAACCGAGGGCGACGACGCCAACGACAAGAAGGATGGCACGCTCGAGTGTCATGTCTCGGCACTCCAATAAATGGATCACGACGGTGCCAACGGTGCCCGGCCGTGCGCTCGCCGGCAATACCGAAAGGGCAGCTTTCTCCTCACTCTGGCGCCGATGCGCGGCCGCGTTGGCGGGCGCACAGGCTGCACCCGTGCCGGCCTGCACGTTCGTTGCGCAGCTTGTGCTCGCGATGCCATGCGAGCGGTTCTACTCGAGGAGGAGGCACACCTCGTCCCAGAGCGCGCGGACGAGGTCGGCCGCGGGGATCGGCTGTGCGAGGCGGGCAGATTGTCCCGACCACGCCTGCATCCGCTCGACATCGTTGGCCTTGACCGCGGCATCGCGCATCGCCTGCGTGAGGCCGCGCTGCACCGGATAGGGCGCCGGCGGCGGCGCAGAAGGCGCGGTCGCCGCGCGCACGTAGGCCGTGACGAGACTGCGACCCGGCCGGCCGGAAAACACGCGGCTCACCATCGTATCCTCGGGTCCGGCCCTTCCCAGCGCGTCCGCCCAGGCGGCAGGCAGCCTGGCCTCCGGCGTTCGCAGAAACCCCGTTCCGATTTGAACCGCCGACGCACCAAGCACCAGGGCGGCGGCGATGCCGCGCGCATCGGCAATTCCGCCGCTCGCGATCACCGGCACGGACACGGCATCGGCAATCGCGGGCACGAGCGCGACGAGCCCGGCCATTCTGGCCTCGGCCGTGCTCGCATCGAAGGCGCCGCGGTGGCCGCCGGCCTCCATGCCTTGCGCGACGATGGCATCGGCGCCGGCCTTCTCGGCCGCGCGCGCCTCCGCGACCGTCGTCGCGTTG
>CAYWBX010000439.1:0-3936 GCA_964456015.1 uncultured Hyphomicrobiaceae bacterium
CCTGTCGATCCCGAGAAACTCCTACTCCACGGAAATCGATCGCTTTCTGGCTCGCAGTATCGACTGGGTGCGCGAGCGGCTCGAGGGTGTCCCGCAGTCGGTGCCGTTCCGGGCCGGCGCCTGCATTCCGCTGCGCGGAAACATGTGCGAGATCGTGTTCGACGGGCCGGCGCCGGGAAGGTCTGTCGTGGAGGTGAGCCCGGGTTCGGAAGGGAGGCCTTCGCGCCTTCTCGTGCATGGTGCCATCGAGCATGCGCCCCGCCGGCTGCGAGACTGGCTCGTTGCGGAGGCCGCGCGAGATCTCGATCGCTGTGTGACACATCACGCCCGCAACCTGGGACTGCGCGCCCGGCGCATCGCGGTGAAGGACCAGAAGAGCCGCTGGGGCTCCTGCTCGTCCAATGGCCAGCTCTCATTCTCATGGCGATTGATCCTGGCGCCCCCCGTGGTTCTGGACTATGTCGCTGCCCACGAAGTTGCCCACCTTGCCGAGATGAATCACGGGCCTCGGTTCTGGCGTCTCGTCCGGCAGACGATGCCGAACCTCGAAGAGGCGAAGCTATGGCTGCGCCGTAACGGCCTAGATCTCTATCGTTACGGTGTCGAGGGTTGAGCGCCGGACCGCGGAGTTCACGTTAGCGCGATCCGACTTCGGAGGAGGTCCTGCCCGAAGGATGGATCGATGAGGGCGGGCGAAGCGTTCATTCTGCCAGGCGACACTAGCGCAAGGGGGGTCCCATGCGGTTGGCCCGCAAGGCATCCGCCTCATCTTCAAGGGCGCGCTCAAACAATTGCGCATCAATCGGTCCCGGTGCTCGCGCAGGGTCGGACAACACGGAATGTGACGGGGCCGTCGATGCCGAAGCACGCCGGCTCGGCCGCTGGCTGGCGCGCTTTCCTTGCTCGAGGCCGGCGCGGGTTACCGCATCGCGAGTGTGGGTGGCGCCATTGGCGTGAGAAGGAAGCGGAGCCGGCACCGCTTGCCCATCGCGTGCGAGCAGGTCCGTGATCGACAGAATGGGTTTGGTCCGCCGATCGGCATCCACGAGTATGTCGGACGCCGCGATCAGGTCCATCGCGTTTGCTCCTGGCAAGACGGCTGCAGGCAGCCGTTCGTGCGCGGCCTCCATGATTTCGCGCCAGATGGTCGCAGGGAGGCCGCCACCCATCACGCGGTTCATCGGCTCGCCGCCGTCGTTCCCGACCCAGACGCCCGCGGTGAGATGGGGAGTGTAACCTATGAACCAGGCATCCCGGTAATCCTGTGAGGTGCCCGTCTTGCCCGCAGCAGCATGCCGCGCGAGCGCCGCTCTTCGGCCGGTGCCTGAGACCATCGCCGAATGGAGCATGCTGCTCATCATGCCCACGTGAACCGGGGAGATGACACGTCGGGGCGGCGCCTGAGACCGCCTGTAGAGAACGGAGTCTCCGGTCGAGCGGACGGCCAGAATGACATGCGGCTCGACGCCGTAGCCGCCGCTTGCCAGAGTCGCGTAGGCGCCGCTGAGCTCGAGCAGGGTGACCTCGGAAGTTCCCAGCGCCAGCGACGGGTCCGGACGAAGCTCTGATCTGATTCCAAGCCGCCTGGTCAGTGCAATCACCTGTCGCGTCCCGACGTCCTGCTGGAGCCGGACCGCAACCGTGTTGATCGACTGGGCAAGAGCTTGGCGCAGCGATACCTGCCCGACATACTTGCCGTTCTCATTGCGCGGCGACCAGCCGCCGATGTTGACGGGCATGTCAATGGCGGGCGTGTCCGGCGTCGAGCCCTGCTCGACAGCCGCCAGATAGACCAGCGGTTTGAATGCCGATCCCGGCTGGCGTCTCGCTCTTGCGGCGCGATTGAACTGGCTGTGCGCGAATGAGCGCCCGCCGACGATCGCACGGATGCCGCCGTCGCTGGCGATGACGACCGCGGCCGCTTGCCCCGCTCCAGCTGCCGTGCCAGCCCTCTCGAGCGCCTCGGTGATTGCGCGCTGCGTCCGCTTTTGCAACTCGAGATCGAATGTGGTCTCGACAATGATTTCGCGATGCCCCGCACCGATCAGTGGCGGCAAGCGATCCAGAGCGAACTCGACGGCATATTCGAGACCGGTCGGCTCGCGCCCGTGTCCGAGGTCGGCGAACTGGACCGATTGACGGGCGGCGGCCGCCTCGGCTTCCGGCGCAATGAGACCCGCGGCCAGCATCTTCTTCAGGACCACGCGGCCGCGCAGACGCGCAATCCCCGGGCTCGAGAGCGGCGAATACTTCGACGGGGCTTTGAGGAGACCAGCCAGAACGGCTGCTTCGGCAAGCCCGAGCTGGCGCGCGGACTTGCCGAAATACCGTTGTGCTGCCCCTTCGATACCGTAGGCTCCGCCGCCGAAGTAGACCCGATTGAGGTAGAGTTCGAGGATGTCCGCCTTCGAAAGACGGACCTCCAGCCAGATGGCGAGGAGGCACTCCTCGAGCTTGCGGCCGATTGTGCGCTCCGGGGACAGGAACAGATTCTTCGCCAATTGCTGGGAGAGCGTGGAGCCGCCCTGCACATAGCGGCCGGCGCGCAAATTGGCGAATGCAGCGCGCAGCAGTCCGAAAGGATCGATCCCATTATGTTGAAAGAAGCGTCGGTCCTCGGTTGCCACCACGGCATCTATGACGTGACGCGGTAGGAAATCCAATGGGACGAAGCTGTGCGACTGCCCGCGCTCGAGCATCACCGTGCCGTCGCGCGCAAGCACCCTGACCAATGCGCCGCCTTCCGACTTCGAAAGAGCCATTGGGTCTGGAAAGCGGACCGTGTAATAGACGAGTGCTGACATGAACGCCAATGCGGCGGCGATAGCCAGTGATGCCGCCAAATGCAGGACAAGGACGACGCGTGATCGAGCCTTATGACCCGTCCCAAAGTCCATGGGCGCCCCGATCGGCATCGGGGTGAGCGCCGGGGCCTCCGGCGCGGCTGATGCGTCGCAGGCGATGTCCCGATCCGCTCGTCTCCAAAGGCGCATGATGCTGCTGGTCCTAACCCACGCGCCTGCCGGCGTGCCCGAGGGTTCGCACGCGAACCTTTTGCTGACAGACCATCTCGAACGCCGGTTAAGGCCGCGCTAACGATTCCGGCGCGACGGTCTCGCAGTAATGGCAGTTGCAGGGTCCCTGGCAGTCATGACACCGTGAGGCCAAGGACACGCAAGCGGGAGACAGGGCCATGGAAAGTTATCGGGTGACGTCGTTCGGTGCGCCGCTCGAGCGTCAGATTGACCCCGACCCGGTGCCGCGCGGCCGGGAGGTTGTCGTCCGCGTGACGGCGTGCGGGGTTTGCCACAGCGATGTTCACCTCGCGGATGGCTATTTCGACCTCGGAGGTGGGCGGAAGGTCGACCTTGCCAAGAGCATGCGGCCGCCGCGCACACTGGGGCATGAGATCGTCGGCGAAGTGGTTGCCCTAGGACCCGATGTCGCCTCGTCCGAGGCCCGGGTGGGCGACCGTCGCATTGTCTATCCTTGGATTGGCTGTCACGCGTGTCCAATCTGTGCCGCCGGCGACGAGCACCTGTGCAGTTCGCCCCGCGCCCTCGGGGTTAATGCAGATGGCGGCTACGCCACGCATGTGCTCGTTCCCGGCCCACAGTATCTCTTCGACTATGAAGGACTGGATGATGCCTTCGCGTGTACCTACGCCTGCTCGGGGCTGACAGCCTTCGGCGCCTTGAAGAAAGCGCGCGAGGCTTTGAAAACGGGCGGTGAACTTCTGATCATCGGCGCCGGCGGTGTTGGCTTGTCGGGTGTGCGCATGGCCGAGGCGGTCACCGGCGTCAAGCCGATCGTTGCGGACATCGATCAGTCGAAATGGGCGGCGGCGATTGCTGCCGGTGCCAAGGAGACGATCGACCCATCCAATGCGGACACCCTGAAAGCCCTGATGCGCTCGACGGGCGGCGGCCCGGCAGC
>CAYWBX010000440.1:0-3935 GCA_964456015.1 uncultured Hyphomicrobiaceae bacterium
TGCCTCTGCTCGAACCCGTCTACCCTCTGACCGCCGGGCTCTCGGGCAAGGTCCTGGGCAAAGCCGCGCGTCAGGCCGTTGACCGCGTTGCCGCGCTCCCGGAATGGCAGGACCCTTCGTGGCTCAGCCAGCGCGGCTGGCCGAGCCTTGGCGATGCGATCCGGCGCCTTCATCAGCCGACGGATGCCGCCGACGTGTCTCCGGGTGGTCCCGCCTGGCAACGGCTCGCCTACGACGAACTGCTCGCCGGGCAATTGGCACTCGGGCTTGTGCGCGAGAACCTGCGCTCGCGACCCGGCCGGGCCACCACCGGCGACGGCCGCATCCGGGCGCGGATCGTCGATGCCCTCCCGTTCGCGCTCACCGCCTCCCAGCGCGCTGCCATGGCCGAGATTGCGGCCGACATGGCTGGGCCGACGCGGATGCTGCGCCTCCTCCAGGGCGATGTCGGCTCAGGCAAAACCGTGGTGGCGCTGCTCGCCTGCGCCATCGCGGTCGAGGCGGGCGCGCAGGCGGCGATCATGGCGCCGACCGAGGTGCTTGCCCGCCAGCACGCCGAGACCATCGCGCCGCTCGCCGAGAAGGCGGGGCTGCGAATCGGGCTGCTGACGGGGCGCGAGAAGGGCCGCGCGCGCGAGACGATCCTCGCCCGTCTTGCCGCCGGCGAGATCGACATCGTCATCGGCACCCACGCGCTTTTCCAGCCGGACGTCGCCTTCCGAGACCTCGCCTTCGTCGTGATCGACGAGCAGCACCGCTTCGGCGTTCACCAGCGTCTCGCGCTGCAGGCAAAAGGCGGCGAGCAAGGCGTCAATGTGCTCGTAATGACGGCGACGCCCATCCCACGCACGCTGCTCATGACGCACTATGGCGATCTCGACGTCTCGCGCCTTCTCGAGAAGCCTGCCGGGCGCAAGCCGGTGACAACGACGCTGGTTGCGCAGGATCGCCTTGAGGAGGTGATCGAGGCGTTGCGTCGCGCGCTGGCGCAGGGCGCGCAGGTCTATTGGGTCTGTCCGCTGATCGAGTCGAGCGAAGTGGCGGAGCTCGCCGCCGCCGAAGAGCGCCACGCCCATCTGGCACAGGTCTTCGGCGACAAGGTGGGACTGCTCCACGGCGGCATGGCCGCACCGGCCAAGGACCGCACCATGGAAGCGTTCGCCTCCGGCGCGCTCTCGATCCTTGTGGCAACGACGGTCATTGAGGTCGGCGTCAACGTGCCGAACGCCACGGTCATGGTGATCGAGCATGCCGAGCGCTTCGGCCTCGCCCAGCTCCATCAGTTGCGCGGCCGGGTTGGGCGCGGCGAGCGGCAGAGTTTCTGCCTTCTCCTCTACAAGGCTCCGCTCGGCGAGACGGCGCGCGCCCGCCTCGAGATGATGCGCGCGACCGAGGACGGCTTTCTCATCGCCGAGAAGGACCTGGAGCTCAGGGGCGGCGGCGAGGTGCTCGGCGCGCGCCAGTCGGGGATGCCGGAGTTTCGCGTCGCCGAGGTCCCGAACATGCCTGAGCTTCTGGCAGCCGCCCGCGACGATGCGCGCCTCATCCTCGCCCGCGATCCGACGCTCGTCTCCGAGCGCGGCCGGGCTCTGCGCGACCTCCTCTATCTCTTCGAGTGCGACGAGGCGGTGCGGCTCTTCCGGGCCGCTTGAGCAGCACCGGGCCGCCGCCCAACTCCCGGCGTGGCCTGCCCGCCGTCGGTCGAACCCACGCTTTCGCCTACTGACTGACGTTGCGTCGCCGCCGCGGCGTGCCGAATTCGCGCTGGCACACCTCCGCCAGCTTGGCGACGCCGTCGCGGATCGCGGCTTCGCTCGGGTTTGCGAAGCAGAGCCTGAGCCGCGTCCTGCCGTAGGCCGCATTCGACGACCACTCGACGCCCGGGTTGATGGCGACGCCCTCCTTACCCGCGGCCTGAAAGAGCTTGCTCGTATCGACGCTGTCGGGAAGCTTGATCCACAGAAAGATGCCGCCCTCCGGGCGTTCGAACTCGGCCTCTGTACCGAACTCGGCCTGCACCGCCTCAATGAGGACATCGAGCTTGCGCTTCAAGGCCCCGCGCAGGACGCGAACATGATCGTCGAAATGCGCACGGCAGTACTCCGCGAGGATCATCTGGTCGAGGGCGCCGGTGCCGCCATCGTTCTTCAACGCCAGGATGCGGCTCATCAGCGGCCAGCCGGCGATCAGATAGCCAAGCCGAACGGCCGGCGCGATCGACTTCGAGAACGAGCCCAGATGAATGACCCGGTCGTTGCCGGCGAGCGCCCGGATGGCGGGCGGCCGCTCGCCCTCCCAGGTGAGATCCGCATAGCACTCGTCCTCGAAGATCGGCACGTCGTACTGTTCTGAAAGGCGGATGAGCTCGAGCCGCCGGCTCTCCGGCATGATCGTCGCCGTCGGATTCTGCACCGTCGGAATTGTATAGATGTACTTCGGACGAACGCCTTTGCCCTTGAGATCAGCAAGGATGTTGGCGAGCGCATCCATGCGGATGCCGCCCTGGTCGAGCGGCGCGCCGACCCATTTGGCGCCCGAGCGCACGACGCGTGTGATGGCGCTCGCGTAGCTCGCCTCCTCGCCGATGATGGTGTCGCCCGGCTCGAGCAGCGTCTGGTTGACCAGCGTCAGCCCCTGATTGGAGCCCGACAGGATCAGGACGTCGTCGGCGGTGCAGGCGATGCCGGCGTCCTTTCCGACCTTTCGCGCCACGAACTCGCGCAATGGCTTGTAGCCTTGCGCGCCGCTTTCAAGGTTGTAGGTCGCGAGCGTCTTGCCCTCGCGCGCGATCACGGCCTCCGCCGCCTTGACCAGCTCGGCCACCGGCGTGCTTTCCGGATCGTTGTGACCCCCAACGAAGTTGTATTTCGGGAATCCGCTCCACCTCGCCGCCGCCGGCGGCAGGTCTCGGCGGACGAGGCTCGAATAGTCGATCGGCAGTGCAGGCATCGCGTTCCCTCATGACTGTCCCATCCGGTGCATCATGGAACGTCATGGGGCCGTGCGCCAAGGGCGCAAGAGCCGGCGCGCTGATTATCCGCCCTGCGTAGGCGGCTGATCGGCGTCCGGCTCGCCGTCGTCCGCTTCGCCCTCGCCGTCATCGGGTATGCGCTCCACCGAGACCACCTTCTCGTCCGCATCGGTCTTGAAGATGCGCACGCCCTGGGTGCTGCGCCCGGCGATGCGGACGTCGTTGACGGGACAGCGGATGAGCTGGCCGCCGTCCGAGACCAGCATGATCTGATCGGTGTCCTCGACCGGGAACGACGCAACGAGGTTGCCGTTGCGCTCATTGACGACCATGGCGAGGATGCCTTTACCGCCTCGCCCCGAGGTCCGGTACTCGTAGCTCGACGTGCGCTTGCCAAAGCCGCGTTCCGAGACCGTCAACACGAACTGTTCGCGACCACCGAGCTCGGCGTAGCGCTCCGGCGTGAGCTCCGCGGCACCTTCCGCGCCTTCTTCGGCTTCACCAGCCGGCGCCTCGGTCTCGGTCTCGCCGGTCTGAGCGCGCCGCATCGCAGCCGACTGCTTCAGATAAGCCGCACGCTCGGCGGGCGAGGCCTCGACGTGGTGCAGGATCGCCATCGAAATGACCTTGTCGCCGTCCTCGAGCCTGATGCCCCGCACGCCCGTCGAATCGCGGCCCTTGAAGAGACGCACGTCCGTGACGGGGAACCGGATTGACTGGCCGTGCGCGGTGGTCAGCAGCACGTCGTCATTGGACGAACAGATAGCGACGCCGACGATCTGATCGGGTCGCCCCGCAACCTCGGCGGCTCTCGCCCCCGCCGGCCCGTCCGCCGCCTTTTCCTCGCCCCGGTCCTCGTCCCGTTCGCCGGCATCGAGCTTCATGGCGATCTTGCCATTGCGGTTGATGCTCTCGAAGTCGGCGAGGCTGTTGCGCCGCACGTCGCCGCTCCTGGTGGCGAACA
>CAYWBX010000441.1:0-3929 GCA_964456015.1 uncultured Hyphomicrobiaceae bacterium
AGGTAGGCGCGCTCCGCTTTGAGCACGGCGATGTCCGACTCAAGCTTCTCCGCCAGCCGCTCGCGGGCCTGGATGCGCGCTTCCAGCCGGCGCGTCTCGTAGCTCACGTTGTAGAGCATGACCGCCGAGCCGACTGCGAACGCCGCCGCAAGGACGTCGATGAAGCGTGCCATGACGGCCCTCTCCGCTCACGACCGCCGCCCGCGGCCAGGCTCCGGCATGCCGAGCTCGATGGCCGCCTCGGGCGGAAAAGCCGGTGCATCGGTCCGGCGCGCAATCCGCAACTTGCCAGATCGCGCGCGTGGATTGGCCTCAAGCTCCCGTTGCGAAGGTGTTAACGGGGCATGGTTAACAATTCGGAAACTCGGCGCTTCTCGCTCGGCAGGAGGCGGCGGGCCATGGCGCGAGCTGCCGGCGTACCGACCGCTCCGGCGCGCCAGGAACCGCTTGACGATGCGATCCTCTAGCGAATGGAAAGTGACCACGGCGAGGCGCCCGCCTGTCCGCAGGATGCGTTCCGCTCCGACGAGCGCGCGCGCGAGCTCGCCGAGTTCGTCGTTCACCTGGATGCGCAGCGCCTGAAAAGTGCGCGTCGCGGGATGCTTGTCCCTCGCCCTCGGTCGCCCCAGGGTCCGTTCGATCAACGCTGCGAGCTGCCGAGTCGTCGCCAGCGGCGCGCGCTTGCGCTCGCGGACAATGGCGCGCGCGATGTGCAGCGCTCGCCGTTCCTCGCCGAAGTCCCGTATGACGTGTGCGAGCTCTGCTTCCGTAAGCGTGTTCACGAGATCGCCAGCGGTGGGTCCCTCGGCTCCCATCCGCATGTCGAGCGGCCCGTCGGCCATGAACGAGAACCCGCGCGAGGCATCGTCGATCTGCATCGAGGAGACGCCGAGATCGAGCACGACGGCATCGACGAGCCCGTCTTCGACATGCTCGCGCACGACCGCCTCGAGGCGCCCGAACGTCGTCTCTATGAATGTGAAGCGCGCCGGAAATTCGGCCGCAAGACGGGCCGCGGCGGCAGCGGCCGTCGGGTCCCGGTCGAGCGCCAGCACGCGGCAGTCCGCGGCCTCGAGAAGGGCGCGACTGTATCCGCCGGCGCCGAATGTGCCGTCGACGTAAAGCTCCCCTTGCCGCGGTTCGATCGCCCGGAGCACTTCGGCGAGCAGCACCGGAATGTGCGGCAAACGCTCGTCCTCCGGGCTCACGGCACGCCGTCCTCGGAACCGCCGCCGCCGCGTTGCGTCCCGCTTCCCTCTGTGGCCGCGATGGAGCCGGCTGCACCGAGAAGCCGCCGGTGGGCGTCTACTTTCGCCCGCGCGCGTTGGCGCCGCTCGGCGAAACGGCCGGGCTCCCACATCTGAAATTTTTCGCCCAGCCCGACAAAAGCGACCTCGGCGCCGATCCCGGCATGGGCCCGAAGGCCTTGAGGAAGCACGATGCGTCCGTCCTGGTCGATCTGGAGGATCTGGACGTCACCATAGAGCGCGACAGATAGCTCGTCCCGCTCATCCGAATAATCCGGCAAGCCTCGGAGAAGCCCGTCGATGCGGCGCGCAAGTCTTTCGCCGCCTGCATCGAGCGCCGGAGCGTCGAGCGAGGGGTAGCAGTAGACGCCCACATGCCCGCCGCTGTCGTAGCGGTCGCGCTCGAGGACGGCACGGAACGGCGCGGGGACGGAGACGCGGCCTTTGGCGTCGATCTTGTTGATGAATGTCGAGACAAAGCGGCTCATCTCCCTGCTTCACCTTGCGCGCATCGAGACGCCCACCGCTACTAGCCGCCACCTGCCGCTCGCGCAGCCTGCGACCGGCGAAACCAACCCCGTCCAACACGCCCCACCCGCGATCGGCAGTCTGTTCGCTGACGCCCGCAATGCTGCGCGTCGCCGGGGCCACCCTCGTCCGCCGTCAGTCGGCGGAGGCCTTGGCGCCGCCACACCATCGCACATCGCCGCGTGGACGGGCATGAATGGGATTGCATGGGATTTAATGGAAGTCAATGGAACCATCCCCCAGCCGCTCCCACGGTTGTGGACAACCCCGCGCGGAGGGCAAGGGTGCCATCACCTTCTTGCATAGCCGCTTGCGCCGATTTCCGCGTCCGGCTCGACGTGAGTGACCTCGACAACTACAACTGATGATTGCGAACGGCATGGTTATCGGGCAGTATCCATGCGTCACATTTCAAGCCGCGCTCCGCCATCGGGCATCGTCCGGAATTGGCGCTGCGGCGAGACGTTGGGGGTTACGTCCGTATGAGTTCGCTGGCAGCATCGGGCAATCTGTCTGCCCAGCCCGTACTTTACCCGCACCGCAACTTTCTCTCCGACATCGTCATCGACTTCGGACCGCGCGACACGCTCGCGCGTCTCTTCCTCAAAGCCGACACCGAGATGCGCCGGCTCGGCGTGGAGCTGTCGTTCGCGCCGGTCTCCCTCCTCATGGATCTCAATCGCCGCCACCGTGACAGCTGGAAGCCGCTTGTGCCTGTGTTCGACTCCGAGGTCGGCGGCTTCAACGACGAGAACGGCTACCTGATCGTCGGACGCAACGGCGCCGGCGACGTGGTGCTCACGCAGGCGGCACGCCTCTACACGTTGACCCAGTCGACGCTGAAGGAGGAGGTCGAGAGCATGCGCTTCTTCTACACGGATCCCGAGAAGACGCGTCTTGCCGACGAATGGTGCCGCATCTCCTGTCCATCGGCTGCGACGCTGACCGGCCGCGTGACCTTCAGCGGTGCCGTCTGGTACCGGCCCGATTACCGGAAGATTGGCGTGATCTCGATCCTGGGCGCGGCGGCGAAGGCCTACGCCTTCACCAAATGGTACACCGACATCACCATGACGTTCATGGCCGAAAGCGTCTTCCAGGGTGGCACCTGGCGCCGCGCGGGCTTCGAGCACGCGGAATGGGAAGTCACCATGAACAAGCTGCCAATCGGCACCCTGCGCGCAGCCATGGTGTGGATGACCAGCGCTGAACTGCTCGCCTATTTCGAGCGCTACCTAGCGACGCCCCACGCGGAGGTCGATCGACGGGTCAATCAGCGAACCGCCTAGCACGAGCGGCCCCTCGCTCGGCGAGGACAGCGGCACGATGATCCGCTTATAGCGCATGCGTGCGCGGCCGGCGTGCGGCCAGCGAACGATCGCGTCGACGTCATCGATCTGCGGTGCGTTCTTGTCGAGGGCCGCCTGATAGGCCGAGCTCACCCAGCGCCCGAAGTTGCGGTCGGGTTGCTCCTCGATCGGCGCGCCGACCGCACAGTTTCGCCACGTCTCGTACTCGGCGTAGAGCCCGCCGCCGAATTTCTGGAAGAGGAGCTTGCCGGATTCTCCGGGTTTGACCACCACATATCGGTTGCCGAGAGTTGCCTCGAGTATCTGCATCAGCGTGTGCTGACCGTTCGGCAGCGACAGGCGCGGCCACTGCCGCATCAGCACGCCAAGCGGCGATTTCGGATGCAGCTGCTCGATGCGCGTCTCGCGGGCCAGGAACTGCCCGGGAGCTGGCGACCGCTCTCCGGTCACGAGCTGATCGAGCCGCTCTTGGATGCGGCCGCCGCGACGATGAAGCTCGCTCGACCATTGCGTGCCAAGCCAGGAGATGACCACCCGCTCTGCCTGCGACCTGGCCAGCCACTGTCGCAGCGCCCGCATGGAAGCGTCCGTGACCACGCTGGGACGCAAGCGCACCTGACAAGACGCACCGTAGGAGTTGATGGCGATGAAGCCCAGGTTGGCGACCGTGTAATCTGAAAACTCGCCGCCGGAGTAGGGACTGTCAAAGGCTTCCCTCAGTCGCCTCGACTGGCCATCCCAGAACTCGCCCTGATCATCGATCAGCAGCAACGACATGACTCTGTTCTCCAACGCCCACAGCGTTGAAGATTTGATCAGGTCTGAGTTGCCGAAGACTTAAACC
>CAYWBX010000442.1:0-3926 GCA_964456015.1 uncultured Hyphomicrobiaceae bacterium
CGGTGCGGTTCTCCGGCAGCGTCCCGCAGTTCATCACCCATTCCGTGGCCAGGACAAGCGCAAATTGGGCGCGAGCACGAACCGCCAGCGGGTGCGGCTCGGCGATGGACGCTCCGCCAAGCTCAGCGCACAGAGGTCCACGGCCCCGTCAGGCTGCCAGCGATTTGCGCAAGAAGTTCAGCAGATTGATCACCGCATACTCGCGCATCATGGCGCGGTTGCCAGGCAGCACCACCCGCTCGCCCTGCGCCGCGCCGCGGATCGAAAGTCCGAGGAACACGGTACCCGGCGGCTGGCCTTCCGTTCCGTCCGGCGCGATGCAGGCCAGCCCGACGTCGGTCTGATTGAGGTCGGCCACCTTTTTTGCGAGGCCGGCCGCCCGCACCTCGCCCGCGATGCCCGGTCCGCTGCGCGGGATGAGGTCCGGCGACACGATGGCGCCGCGGAAGGTCCTGAACTCGGTGTCGATGGCGCTCATGCGCGAGGCCAGGATACCGCCGGTGACGGGCTCTGCGGCTGCGACCGTCATGCCGCGCTTATCGAGCATGTTGAGCACGACCAGCTCCATCGACTCGTCATCGAGACCGAACACCGCGTCGGTCAGGATCGACCGGATGATGCGCTCCTCGTTGTCGAGCACGCGCAGCGCCGTCTCCTCGTCGGGGCACTTCGCGGTCACGCGCACCTTGATGCCCTCGATGCCGCTGGCGTTGAAGGCGATGGTCGGGTTGCCGAGCTTGTCCAGCTCGGCCATGCGCTCGGTCAGCATCTCGTCGATGCCGGACTCGGATAGCCCCCACGTGCGAATGGTGCGGCTGCGGATCACCGCCGCCTGCCCCGACCGCTTCACAAGATCCGGGATGACCGTCCCGAGCACCATCTCCTTCATCTCGCGCGGCACGCCCGGCACCGCATAGATCACCTTCTCGCCGATGGGGCAGATGAGCCCCGGTGCCGTTCCCGGCATCTGCGGAATGGGCCAGGCACCAACCGGAATGTCGGCCTGCCTGAGATTGTTCGCCGACATGGTGCGTCCGCGGATCTCGAAGCGGCGGCGGATCTCGTCGGCGATGGCCTGATCGCGTCGAAGCTCGACGCCCATCACCTTGGCGATGACCTCGCGCGTGATGTCGTCCTGCGTCGGCCCGAGGCCGCCGCAGCAGATCACCGCGTCCGAGCGCTCCAGCGCCTGCCGGATCGTGCTCTCCATGCGGCCGAAGTTGTCGCCGACCTTGACCTGGAACAGGTTGTCGATGCCGGCGAGCGCGAGCTGCTCGCCAATCCACGACGAATTGGTGTCGACGACGGTGCCGAGCAGAAGCTCCGTGCCGATGGCGACGATCTCGCAGCGCATGTGTCCCCCGCTGTGCGTGGCAGTTCTCTAGACCTGCGCCAATCTAAGGGAGGCTGCGGCCCGTGGCGAGATTGGCATTCGCCGCGGGGAAGTACCTCGCGGGCAGGCTGCTCGGGTGCAAATCCGCCCGGCTGACAGGTACAGCGTCCGGGACTAAGGTTCTCGGGCAGCGGAGAGCGGAGCCATGCCGCCCGCCGGCTGACGTGAGAAGGAGGAGCCATGGGCACACACGAAGCCGCCTGGACACCCGCCCCCGACGTCGTCGCATCCGCCAACCTGACGCGCTTCATCGCCGCTTGCGGCCGGCGCGACTACGACGACCTCCTCGCCTGGTCGGTCAGCGAGCCCGAGGCCTTCTACCGTCGTCTCTTCGCATTTCTGGATTACCGCTTCTTCACGCCCTTCACGCGCGCCATGGACGACTCGCAGGGCAGGGAGCACGTGCGCTGGTGCATCGGGGGCAAGACGAACGTCGTCCTGAATTGCCTCGACAGGTGGGCCGGAACGGCGACCTGGTCCAAGACGGCGCTGATCTGGAAGGGCGAGTCCGGCGAGCGGCTGTCGCTGACCTACGCCGAACTCGCGCAACAGGTGGAGCGCCTCGCCGCCGGCCTCAGACGGCTTGGCATCGGGCCGGGCGATGTCGTCGCCATCTACCTGCCAAACATTCCCGAGGCCGTCGTCGCGCTGCTCGCGGTTCCGAAGATCGGCGGCATCGTGCTGCCGCTCTTCTCCGGCTTCGGCGCCGACGCCGTCAGAAGCCGCCTCAACGACGCCCGCGCCAAGGCCGTCATCACCGTCGACGGCTCCTTGCGCCGCGGCCGCATCGTTCCGGGCAAGGAAGTCCTCGATGAGGCCCTTGAAGACGTGCCGAGCGTCACGACCGTCATCGTCTGCCACCGCGCCACGGCACCGATGGCATGGCAGGCATTGCGCGACCATCATTGGCGCGACGTCATCGCTGCCGGGCCAGGCGATACGGCGACGCGTGCGCTTGCCGCGGATACGCCGTTCCTGCTCGTCTATACCTCCGGCACCACCGGCAAGCCGAAGGGTGTCGTGCACACGCACTGCGGCTTTCCCGTCAAGACGCTGCTCGACCTCGGCCTCTGTATGGACTTCAAGGCCGAAGACCGCATCCTCTGGATGTCCGACATGGGCTGGCTCGTCGGTCCGATCCTGGTCTACGGCACCACGCTCACCGGGGCGACGATGGTGCTCGCGGAGGGTACGCCCGACTATCCGCGCTCCGACCGCCTCTGGCAGCTTGTTGCCGATGAGCGCGTGAGCTATCTCGGCATCGCGCCGACGATGGTGCGCGGCTTCATGGCCGATGCCGGCTTCGACGCCCGCCGCTATGACCTCGCCTCGCTACGCATCTTCGTGTCGACCGGCGAGGCCTGGACGCCCGAGGCCTGGCACTGGTTGTTCGAGACGATCGGCGGCAAGTGGCTGCCGATCCTGAACTTCAGCGGGGGCACCGAGATGGGCGGCATTCTGACGTCCGTGGTCATTGCGCCCATCAAGGCGTGCTCGTTCACCCGGCCGGTTCCCGGCACCGATGCCGCGGTCTTCGACGAGGCGGGCCGCGAGGCCGCGCCGGGCGTTGTCGGCGAGCTCGTCATGCGTCGCGCGCCGATCGGCCTCACGCAAGGGCTCTGGCACGACGAGAAGCGTTACATCGAGACTTACTGGTCGACCTGGCCCGGCGTCTGGCACCATGGCGATTTCGCCGTGCGCGACGCCGACGGCTACTATTTCCTCCTCGGCCGCTCCGACGACACGCTGAAGATCGCCGGCAAGCGCACCGGCCCCTCCGAGATCGAGGCGCTGCTGCTGGCAACCGGCCGCGTGGCCGAGGCGGCCGCCATCGGCATCCCGGACCCGGTCAAAGGCACCGCACTTGTTTGCGTGTGCGCGCCGCGTGCGGGAAGCCCGGTCGAGGACCTCCCCGACGCGCTCTCCGCCGCGGTCACAGCAGGCCTCGGGACGCCGTTCCGGCCCAAGGCCGTGCTGCTCGTCCCGGAGCTGCCGAAGACGCGCAACATGAAGATCATGCGCCGCGTCGTGCGCGCCGCCGTCCTCGGTCAGGACCCGGGCGACCTCTCCTCGCTGGTCAACCCCGAGGCCGTCGAGGCGGTGCGAACCGCGGCGCGGACTCTTGCCGCCGCCATCTGACGTCGCCCCGCAGCGGCCGGGATCACTCGGCTTTTCGGCGCCGGTACGTTCTCCAGATGTCCCAGTAGATCAGCAAGAGGCCGGCGAACATTCCGACGAGCAGAATGACGAACCACTCGGGCTCCTGCGCGCGTTCGATCGCGAACAGTTCGAACCTGCGCACGTTCGGCAGCCAGACGGTCTCGGTCCGCCAGGCGCTCAGCGCATTTGCGATCACGCCCGACGTCAGCACGATCGCGAAGACAATCACAAAGGACAGCGGCCGCCCGGCGGATTTGACCTTCGCCATTCGGTGATCCTTGCTCCAGTCCAGATGCGAACTAATGCGCCGCTTCCCAGTTGTCGGCGGCCTTGGCGTCAACATGGATCGGCACGGAGAATTTGACCGCCGGCT
>CAYWBX010000443.1:0-3922 GCA_964456015.1 uncultured Hyphomicrobiaceae bacterium
TAGACGGGTTCGAGCAGGGGCAGTTCCGCGCGCCGCGCCGGCTCAACGATGTAGTCGGGATGCGCCATCTGCAGCGTCTCGCCGTACCGCTCGATGCGGCCCGAGACGTAGCGGAGTTCGCCGACCGGCAGCTGCCGCTGCACGAAGCGCGGATCGGCATGAAAGAACACGAGCTCGATCGCGCCGGTTTCGTCCTCGGCCAGAACCTTGTAGGGCGCCCGGACGTTGCCGCGCGGCGGCCCCCGATGCTTGACGACGCGCACGGCGAGCGTCGCGATGGTGCCCGGAACGGCATCCGCGATCGACGGCTGTGCCCGCCTGTCGATAACTCCGGTCGGTAGATGCCAGAGAAGGTCGATGACCCGAGGTTCGCCGACGCCCGGCGGCAGACGCAGCGCCTTCTTAAGAAGCACAACGAGGCGCGGCCCGATGCCAGAAAGGCTCTGGGCCGAAGCGAAGAGCGGGTTGAAGTGCGCTGGCCGCATGGCTTTCCGATGCTTCTCGGACCGAACGGCACCCTAATGCCGCGGACCGTCAACGCAAGCCAGGCCGCAAGGCGATCCCCCGGCGTCGCTTCAAATGGGGCGAGCCACTGCCGTCGGCACGCGCCGAAGGGCGCCCGCGCGGACGCGGTTCCAAGCTGCAGCGGGATCTCGCGGCCAACGCGGTGCGCCTCGTCGCCCCAATGCGCCAGCATGCGCCGTGCCGGAGCCGGCGGATCAGGTCAAGCCACCGTCGTTCGGCATCGCCGGGCCAAGGCAATCCGGGGGCCTCACGTTCCGGCGAGGCCTGCGATCTTCAGGGCAAAAGCGTAATCGAGGGCAATTTCCTTGAGCGCCTCGAAGCGGCCCGATGCGCCGCCGTGGCCCGCCTCCATGTTCGTCTTGAGCAGGATGAGGCTATCCGACGTGCTCTTCTCGCGCAGCTTCGCGATCCATTTCGCCGGCTCCCAGTAAGTGACCCGCGGGTCGGTAAGCCCGCCGTAGGCGAAGATGTGCGGATAGGGCTTGGCTTCAACGTTGTCATAGGGACTGTAGGATCGAATCAGGTCGAAGTCTTCCTTCGAGACGATTGGATTGCCCCACTCCGGCCACTCCGGAGGCGTCAACGGCAGGCTCGCGTCGAGCATCGTGTTGAGCACATCGACAAAGGGCACGTCCGCGATGATGCCGAGGAAGAGGTCCGGCGCCATGTTCGCGACCACCCCCATCAGCATCCCGCCGGCCGAGCCGCCATTGGCGACGATGCGTCCGCGACGGGTAAAGCCGAGTTTCACGAGATGCTCACCTGCCGCAATGAAATCGGTGAAGGTATTGCGCTTGTTCCTGAGCTTCCCTTGCGTGTACCAGCGGTAGCCTTTGTCTTTGCCGCCACGGATGTGGGCGATTGCAAAGATGAACCCGCGGTCAACGAGCGACAGGCGGTTCGTCGAGAAGCTCGCCGGGATCGATATGCCGTAAGAGCCGTAGCCGTAGAGGAATAGCGGCGCCGAGCCGTCGAGCGGTGTCGATTTCTTGTAAAGGATCGAGACCGGCACGAGCTCTCCGTCCTTGGCCGGTGCGAAGATGCGGCGCGTGACGTAGTCCTCACTGTTGTGTCCGCTTGGGATCTCCTGGCGCTTTCGCAAGGTCCGCTCGCGGCTCTCCATGTTGTAATCGTTGACCTCGGTCGGCGTCGTCATCGACGAGTAGGAAAAGCGCAGCGTGTCGGTGTCGAACTCGTAGCCGGCCGAGAGGCCGAGGCTATAGGCTTCCTCCGCGAAAGCGATGCTGTGCTCGGCGCCATCGGCGAGCCGCCGGATGACGATGCGCGGCAGACTGTCTTCCCGCTCGAGCCGGACCAGGTGTCTGGCGAAAACCACGGTCTCGATGACGAGCCGTCCGGGTTGATGCGCAATGAGCTCCCGCCAGTTGCTCTCCGACGGATCGGATACCGGGGCGGTGACAATGCGGAAGTCCTCGGCATCGCCGGAGTTGGTGGTGATGTACAGCAAATCACCGTTGTGATCGACGCTGTACTCGTGACCGTGGCGCCGCGGTGCGACGAGGCGCATGGTCTCGGTCGGCCGGTCGGCGTCGATCAGGTAGACCTCGCTCGTCTGGTGGTCATGGGCGACGATCTGGAGGAACTTGCCGGACTGGGTCTGGCCAACGCCGACGTAAAAGCCGCTGTCCTTCTCCTCGTAGACCAGGACGTCCTCTTCGACCGGCGTTCCAACGACGTGGCGCAGCACCTGCAAGGGCCGGTGGTTGGCATCGAGGCGCACGTAGAAGAGCGTGCGCCCGTCGCGAGCCCAGACGAAGCCTCCGCGAGTGTCCGCGATGGCGTCGGGCAGGTCCTCGCCGCTTGCCATGTCGCGGAAGCGGATGGTGAAAAGTTCAGACCCCTTGTCGTCCACCGAGTAGGCGAGAAGGCGATGGTCGGGGCTGTGCGCGGTATCTCCGAGCTGCCAGTACGACTTGCCCGCTGCTTCCGCGTTCCCGTCGAGCACGACCGCATCGTCGGCGCTGCCGCGCGGGCGGCGGACGATCCGGGGGTACTGACCGCCGGTGATGTAGCTGGTGAAGTATTCGAAGGGACCGTCGGGCGCAGGCACCGAGCTGTCGTCTTCCTTGATGCGCCCCTTCATTTCGGCGAACAAGGCTTCCTGCAACGGGCGCGTATCGGCAAGTTGCGCCTCCATATAGGCGTTCTCAGCCTCGAGATGCGCCCGGATCTGGAGATCAAGCGCGGATGGATCGCGCATCACCTCCTGCCAGTTCTCGGCCCTGAGCCAGGCGTAGTCGTCAACGAGTGTGACGCCGTGGTGCACGCTCGTCTTGGGGCGGCGCAGCGCGACCGGCTTGGCGATCGGAAGCGGGGACTTCATGAAGCCGTGCATGGATACACCTCCTACGCCACCAGCGGACCATTCGATTCGGGCCGGCCGAGGGTCCTATTGTGGCCGCCGCCTGAACCGGCACGGCCCCTCCCGGGACCGAGCCATTCTGTCGCCTCCGGACCAACGCGGTCGAGCGAACGGCCGCCGACAGGCCGACGATTTCGGAGCAGGAGGAGACAGGCTGTCGTGGGGCGTAGTTACTGACGCTGCCGACACGTTGCAATCAGTACAATTTTTTGTCGTTCAATCATTGTTCTGTGCAGGGTCTCGACCTCCACCGGTCAGCCGTCGCGTCATGCGGCAAGTCTGAACACAAATAAACTAATATATTTCATGCGCCCGGTGGATTTGGGCATAGAAGAGCTTAGTCATGATAACGGTTACTTTACGCCCACGGCCAATAAGCTGTCTTTTATGCTTTGCGATATTCTGCCACACGCATGAAACATACCGGTGGGCGAGCCGGCCATGGCATCATAATCAAAAGCGGCGACGGATCTTAAATCGGATGGAAGGACGCGCATGGACAAGGACGAAGGCACCGACCTCATCGGTCTCACGGCACAAATCGTCTCGGCCTACGTCGGCAAGAATACGATGCCGGCAAGCGAATTGCCCGGATTGATTGGAGAGGTGCACGCCGCGCTTGCGCGCGCTGTCGGCGGCGCAAGCGAGCCGGCCGAGACGGATGAACTACGCCCGGCCGTACCGATCAAGAAATCGGTGACGGACGACTACATCATTTGTCTCGAGGACGGAAAGCGCTTCAAGTCGTTGAAGCGCCACCTTCGCACCCACTACAAGTTGACCCCCGACCAGTATCGCGCCAAGTGGAAACTGCCGCCGACCTACCCGATGGTGGCGCCGAACTACGCCGCCGCACGCTCGCAGCTTGCAAAGAAGATGGGGCTCGGCACCCGCCGGGAGGGGGAGGGATGAGCGCCCTTTCCGCCTGCGGCTGAAGGCGCGTCGCTGCCGGGCCCTGACTTGGCGCACCGAGCGCGGCAAGTTCAGCCTTATAGGCGCGGAAGAGCGCCTGAT
>CAYWBX010000444.1:0-3907 GCA_964456015.1 uncultured Hyphomicrobiaceae bacterium
AATCGAAGGTGGCCGAGCGTGCCCGGCTCGTGGCCGAGCACAAGGCAGCGCTCGAGCGACTCGATTGCGCTGCCGCCAAGTCGATCGATGAGAAGCTCGGGCTTGGCGACGAGCGTGCGCTCGCCACATGCACATTCGAAGCGCTGATCAAGACCGGCAGCGCGCGCGAAATGTTCCTTGCCGCCGCACGGCACGACGCAGATCATGATCGCGGGCCCGCCAAACGGCTCTATCGGGCCATCGTCGATCGCTTCCCGGACGATGATCTCGCGATCAAGGCCGCCGAGCGGATGACGGCCATTGCCGATCAGGAGGCGGCGGGCAGCCAACCAAAGCCGCGGGCGACGCGCAGCCAGCAGAGGCCGTGAGCGATCGCGCGCCGGCTGCGCGTTGGTGGGTCGCCAGGGACGCACGGGCATCCGGCCGACGGCGGGATGTCCGGGAGGGCGAGTTCGGCCAAACTTGAGCCCTTAGCGCTGCGCCGTGCGGTAGGCGTTGATCGCCTTCTTGGCGGCATCGTTCCAAACATCGTTGATCTCGCCGGTGAAATGGCCGAGCCGGCGCAGCTCACGCTTGATCTCGGTGCGCGTGGAGCGGTGCCACTTGGCCATCGTGCCGTTGAGTTCCTGCGTCAGTTGCTCGAGTCCGCCCTGCTGGGCCGCCGTGAGCAGCAGCTTGGCGGCGCGCGCATAGTCGGCGGCGCCCCCCTGGCCCGCATTCATCATCTTGGCGAGGTTCCACATCGCCACCTGATTGCCGCCGTTGACGCCGCGCTCGAACCAGCTGCGCGCGGTGGCCGCATTCTTCGGCACGCCGAGACCGTCGAGGTAGATGACGCCGAGCTGGTTCATGGCGGAGGCGTTGCCGAGGGCCGCGGCGCGCTCATACCACTCGCGCGCCTTGGCGAGGTCGGGTTGCGGCAGCCCGGTTCCGGACTTGTAGATGTGGGCCAGGTTCAACATGCTCTGGACGGTTCCGCTTTGGGCGGCGCGCTCGAAGAGCTCGCGCGCCTTGGCCTGGTCCTGCGTGGCGCCGAGGCCGTGGTAGTAGAGCGTGCCGAGCGTGTGAATGGACTGGGCGTGGCCGGCATTGGCCGCCCGCTCGTACCACTCGCGCGCCTTCGGCAGGTCCTGGGCCGTGCCTTGGCCGGACTGGAACATCTGACCAAGCTGCGCCATGCTCTGAACGTCGCCGGCCGCGGCGGCGCGCTCGAACCAGTCACGGGCCTTGGCGGCGTCGGCCGCGACGCCGAGACCGTTGAGATAGATGCGGCCGAGCCAGGCCATCGCCTCGGCGCGTCCGGCCGACGCGGCAATCTCGAAGAGCGCCCGCGCGCGCTGGTGATCGACGGGTCCGCCGGTGCCGTTGGCGAGTCGGAGCCCCTCGCGCAGGGCTTCGTCGGCCTGCCGGGCCAGGTCGTCCGCGGTCCTCAGCCGTTCCCGTGACGGATCGGCGTCGCGGCGCGCGGCCGGATCGGGTGTCGCCGTCAGCGAGGGCGTAACGACATCGCGCACGCTCGGGATATCGGATGACGGCTGGGTCTCGACCCGCTCGCTCGGAGGCGGCGCATCGTTGCGCACCGGCGGAACGGTCGGCTGTCCGGTCGCCGGCGGAGGCGTCGCCGGCTGGGACGTCGCGGCAGGGTTCGTGGGACGTGTACCCCCTGTCCAGTTGCTGGCGGGCTCGTTTCCGCCTCGGGACTGTGCGGTCGCGGCCTGGGGGGCGGGAATGGCGGGTCCGCCGCGCGGCTGCTGCAGGCCAGCGACGATATCGTTGATCGGGTTTCCGGGATACTGGGCGACGGCCAGCATCGCGAAGCCGAGCAGGCTCGCGGCAGCGCCGATGCGCAGGGCGGGTCGCGTCAGCGAACGGGAAGGCGACGGCGGCGGCGTCGGCCCGGCGGCGGAGCGCTGAGGCCGTGCCGTGAGACGCGTGGTGTGCGGCTTTGGCGCGCTCGGCGGACTGGTGCGCGGGCGGCTCGTGCGCACGACGGGCTCGGCCCCGGCGAACAGCAACGGACGCAGTTCCGCGATCGATTGCGGGCGGTCCTGCGGGTGGACGGCGACGGCGGCGTCGATGCCCGCCAGGAAATCGGGGCGATAATCGCCCTCGGCCTCGGTCGCAGAGCGTATCGTGTCCTCGAGCGAACGCACCGTCGCTTCCGGCGGCGGTTCGCCCATGACGAGGTGATAGAGGGTGGCGCCGAGCGCGTAGATGTCCGTCCAGGGGCCCTGCGCCTTGCCGTCCGTCGTGTACTGTTCCTGCGGCGAGTAGCCTTGTTTGACGAGCCCCGTCATCTGGTTCGAGGCCTCGGTCGCGAGCCGGCGGGCGGCGCCGAAGTCGAGGAGAACCGGTGAGCCATTGTCCCGAATGATGATGTTGTCTGGGGCGACGTCGCGATGCAGGAAGCTCGCCTCGTGCAGCACCTCGAGCGCGTCAAGAAGCGGCTGGAAGATCTGGTCGAGCTCGGCCTGCAGCGGCTTGCGGCCGATGCTGCGCATCCAGGCCTTCAGGCTGCGGCCCTCTTCAAACTCCATCGCCATGTAGGCGGTACCGTGCGCCTCGAACACCGAGATGACCCGGACGATCGAGGGATGGCGGAACTTGGCGAGCAGGCGTGCTTCTTGAACGAAGCTCAGACGCAGGCGAACGAACAGATCCAGTTCGTTGTTGCTGCGGGCGCGCACCGACATCGTGCTGTCGCGCACGCTGAGCTCGGCCGGGTAATACTCCTTGAGTGCGACCGTGGTGTTGAGACCAAGATCGTGGGCCGCATAGGTGATGCCGAAGCCGCCGGCGCCGATGACGCGCTCAATGCGGTACTTGCCGTCGAGCAGTACGCCGGCCGGCAATGCTTTGCGGAGGTCCATGGCAGTCGAGGCTCCTCGGGGCGTCCAGTGCGGGGCGCAAACTGAAACGAGACGGTCTCGTTCGAATTGTCGCAACACTACCGGCTGCGAGCGAATTGCACAACGTCCAATAACGTGCCTGTGATCGATCTCGCGAATATTTGAACGATAGTCAATAATGGCTGGGGATTAATACTATATCATTGATACAAAATAGGTTATTCGGTTTTCTGCGCGATGATGGCTGGTCTTGCAGTCGCCGCGTCGGCGCTAGGGCCCGCCTTCAGTGCGGGCCCGTGTCATTCGGGGCGTAGCGCGACCGGGGAGGGCGGCGACGGCTCGAGTGCCCAAACCCCGGGCCGGGGTTGGCAGCCGCCGCGTGCGCGACCAATCCATGGGGCGCCGGAGCGCGGACCTGGAACCTCCAGGGACGTACGGGCGGATCCCGGGTCTCTCGGCAATCGTTACAAAAGGGGCTGAGCTGCCGTTCCTAGGGCCGCTGACGCATCCACCATGTGTCGATGGTAAAGCCTGCCGCGGGCGGCACGGCCGGTCCCTCCAGCACGTCCCAGTGTGCGAGCCACTGCCCGCGCGGGTGGTAGAGGGGGATGACGTAGTCGCCGGAGAGCAGGAGGCGGTCGAGGGCGCGTGCCGCGGTGATGAGTTGGTCCCGCCTTTCGGCGCCAACGAGGGCGTCGATGACGACGTCGATCGCCGGGTCGCTGACCCCCGGATAGTTGAGGGACAGCTGGGTCGTGGCACTCGCGCTGCCCCAGCGATTGACCTGTTCGTTGCCCGGCGAAAGCGACGCCGCCCAGGTCCATTGCATCATGTCAAAGTCAAACGTCTTGAGGCGGGCCCAGCGCTGGGCGCTGTCCGCCAGGTCGTCCGACCAGCGCAAGACAGGGACGCCCACCGCAGCCCGCCAACGGTTGTGTTCGTTGAGTGTTTCCCTTTGCTGCGCAGCGCTCAGGGTCGTTGCCGCAAGAGCGTGAGGAACTTTGGCGACCACAAAGGCAAGAAACTCCTCCGCCGCGTAACCCGTGATGCGCGTATAC
>CAYWBX010000445.1:0-3115 GCA_964456015.1 uncultured Hyphomicrobiaceae bacterium
ATCGACGAGGAACGGCCTGGCGGCGAACGCCAGCGCCTGCCTCAGCGTCAGATCACGCTCAAGAGGGGCGAGCGTCGGCGCGAGCAGATCACCCTGCAGCCCGCGGCGCTCGGCCGCTCCGTTTACGACGTCAGGATTACCGGCCCCGGCGGGATCGACGTCGGGCGCCGTCTGGCCTTCGACGTCAAACCCCCGGCGGCAGACATCCGTCGCGCCGTCGCGGCCACCCTTGCGCCGAAGGGCGGCCGATTGATGCTCTCCAAGGATCTCCTGGCCGACTTCATCCCCGGCACGGCACGGATCTCGATCAGCCTCGGTCCCATCGCCGCCCTGAATGTGCCTCTGCTCCTCGGCCAACTCGACGCCTACCCCTATGGCTGCGCCGAGCAGACGACCAGCCGCGCGCTGCCGCTTCTTTACGTCAACGACATGGCGCGTCGCGTCGGGATGGCGGAGGTGTCGGGACTTCGCGCGCGCGTAGAGGCGGCGATTGACCGCGTTCTCGAGATGCAGAACGCCTCCGGCGCCTTTGGAGTCTGGGGACCCGCCGAGAGCGGCGACCTTTGGCTCACAGCTTACGTCGCGGACTTCCTGACGCGCGCCCGGGAGGCGGGTTACGACGTCCGTCCGCAACCGCTCATGCTCGCCCTTGACCGGTTGCAGAACTACCTGAGCTATGCGCAGGACTTCGAGAAAGGCGGTGAGGCGCGCGCCTATGCTCTCTATGTCCTCGCTCGCAACGGCCGCGCGCCGATCGGCGACTTGCGCTATTACGTCGACACGCGGCTTGACCGCTTCGCGACCGCGCTGGCGCAAGCCCAGCTCGGTGCGGCGCTGGCCATGCTCGGCGAGAAGGAGCGCGCCGAGCGCGCATTCAAGGCCGCGGCGCGCCGCCTCGAGGCGGCGGCTGCCGGCGGCAGCGCCGATGCAGCGCGCCAGGATTATGGCTCGACCATGCGCGACGGCGCGGCGGTCCTCACGCTTGCGGCGGAGACGGGTGTGGCGCCTGCCGAGGTCGTCGGGCTCGCTGGAGTTCTGGCGCGCGTCTATCGCACGCGGCAATACACCTCGACCCAGGAGCAGGCCTGGATGCTGCTCGCCGCCCGCGCCCTGGTCGACGCGGCCGACGCGACGTCGCTGTCCGTGAATGGCGTCGCCCACAAGGGCCAGCTTATCCGCGCGCTCTCGCCCACGGACCTGGAAGCTGGCGCGCTGACGATCGAGAACCGCGGCGAAGCGGCGGTCGATGGCGTGGTGACGGTGTTCGGCGCGGCGCTCCAGCCGGAGCCGGCCGCAGCCAAGGGCTTCCGCATCGAGCGCAGCTACTACACACTCGATGGCCGCAAGATCGACATGAAGAGTGCCGAAGGCGGAACGTCCAGTCTGAAGCAGAACGACAGGCTTGTCGTCGTCCTCAAGATCGAAGGCGAGGATGCAGGCGGCCGCGTATTGCTGGTCGACCGTCTGCCCGCTGGTCTCGAGATCGAGAACCCCCGTCTCGTCGACAGCGGCGATCTCAAATCTCTGGACTGGCTGCGGCGCACGCACGATCCCGAGCACACCGAGTTCCGCGATGATCGCTTCGTGGCGGCGTTCGACTTCTTTGGCGAGGGCGGACAAAATGGCGGTACCCGACCAAACGCCGGTCCCCTCAAGGCGTCCGCTACGGTCGCCTACATGGTCCGCGCCGTGACGCCGGGGACATTCGTGCATCCGGCTGCGACCGTCGAGGACATGTATCGTCCGGAACGTTTCGCGCGCACCGCCTCCGGCCGTCTGGAGGTGACGCCGGCTGACCGATGAGCTCCGCGCGCGGGCGGGCCGCAGCGCGCTCCGCCCGCGTTCCCCGGTCTTGGGCATGAGGGGCCAGAAGATGACATCGAGCAGGAATCTGCCGCCGCCGCGCCGGCTCGTCATCGGGCTGACCGGGCTGCTTGCGAGCTCAGTCGTCGCGTTCTTCCTCACCGTGTTCTTTGCCCGTCCGTCTCTGGATCGCGCGGAGGCTTTGTCCCCGACATTCCTCGATCGCGAGGGACGTCTCCTGCGTGCCTTTACGACGCCGGATGGGCACTGGCGTCTGCCGGTCGAGATCGCCGATGTCGATGCGCGGTACCTTGCGATGCTGCTGGCCTTCGAGGACAGGCGTTTCCACTCCCACTCCGGCGTCGATGCGCTTGCAATGGCACGCGCGGCCGGTCAGCTGGTGACCAACGGCCGCATCGTCTCCGGCGGCTCGACCATCACCATGCAGGTCGCACGTCTGCTGCACGGCGAGCACGTTCGCACCATCGCTGGCAAGCTGCGTCAGATGATCTATGCGTGGCGGCTCGAACGGCAGTTCAGCAAGGACGAGATCTTGCGCCTCTACCTTCGCATGGCGCCGTTCGGCGGCAACCTTGAGGGCGTGCGTGCGGCGGCATGGTCATGGTTCGGACGCGAGCCGCGGCGCCTCTCTCCCGGCGAAGCGGCTCTTCTCGTCGCCTTGCCGCAGTCGCCGGAGGCGCGACGACCCGATCGCAATCCGGCTGCGGCGCGGCAGGCGCGCGACCGCGTGCTGGCGCGCGCTCTGGCAGTCGGCGCGATCAGCCGCGAGGATTACGAGACCGGGCGGCGCGAGCCCGTGCCGGTGCGACGGCATGAGTTTCCGCGCCTCGCTCCGCACCTGACCGAGGCGGAGCTGAAGCGCCACCCCGCGGCGGCCGTTCACCGGCTGACGCTCGACCGGGACCTGCAGGCGGCGCTTGAGGTGCTCGCGCGCGAGCACGCCGTGCTTCTCGGCCCCCGGCTCTCCGCCGCCATCATGGTGATGGACAATGCTACGGGTCAGATTCTCGCGCATGTCGGCTCGCCGGGCTACTTCGATCAGGAGCGCCAGGGCGCGATCGACATGACCGACGCGGTCCGCTCGCCGGGCTCCACGCTGAAGCCGTTGATTTACGGTCTTGCCTTTGAGCTTGGGCTTGCCCATCCCGAGACGTTGATCGAAGACCGCCCGGCCCGATTTGGCACCTACAGCCCGAAGAACTTTGACGAGGATTTTCAGGGCACTGTCACGATCCGCGAGGCGCTGGCCCAGTCGTTGAACATCCCCGCCGTGAAAGTGCTGGCAGCCGTC
>CAYWBX010000445.1:3125-3891 GCA_964456015.1 uncultured Hyphomicrobiaceae bacterium
CTTGCGACGGATCGGCCTGTCGCCCCAAATGCCGCCGGCGGCAGAGCCGTCGTTGGCGGTCGCGCTCGGAGGCGTCGGCTTGCGGCTCTCGGATCTTGGACGCCTTTATGTTGCGCTCGCTCGCGGCGGCGATGCGATAGCTCTCTCTCATCGCCGCCAAGACGGTGAGCGGTCGGGGGGCAATCGTCCGTCCGTTCGCCGGCTTCTGTCGCCCGCTGCGGCCTGGTATGTCGGCGACATTCTGAAGGATGCGCCGCCGCCGGCGAGCGCCAAGGGCGGCGGCATCGCCTACAAGACCGGGACCTCATACGGCTATCGCGATGCCTGGGCGGCCGGCTTCGATGGCCGCACCACCATCGTCGTGTGGGTCGGCCGACCGGACGCTACCGCAACGCCAGGGCTCACCGGCCGCTCCGCCGCGGCGCCGCTGTTGTTCGATGCTTTCGCGAAGGTGTCGTTGCGCCCCCACCCGCTCGCGCCGCCGCCCGCTGATGTGCGCCGGCTCTCGACATCGGCCCTGCCGCCGCCGCTGCGCCGGTTCAGGGACGCCGGCGAAGAGACGCCGGCCGCCGGAGGTTATCTCGATCCGCCGGTGCAGATCGCCTTTCCGCCCGACCGCGCCGAGATCGAGGCCGGGGACGTGCCGCAGTCGGCGATCGTCCTCAAGGCGGACGGCGGCGCTCTCCCCCTCACCTGGCTCGTCGACGGCGAGCCGCTCGCCGCCGACCCGGCCTCGCGCGTGGCCGTCTGGGTGCCGGCCGGTCGT
>CAYWBX010000446.1:0-3884 GCA_964456015.1 uncultured Hyphomicrobiaceae bacterium
CGCGGGCTGCCGATCGGGCTTCAGCTCGAAGCGGCGCCGTGGCAGGAGCCGCTGCTCCTGCGCGCCGGGCACGCCTTCCAGGAGGTTACGGACTGGCACCGCCGGCGGCCCGAGCTGCCGCGGGCGTGATGCGGTGACGAGAAGCCCACCCGCTGACCCCGAGCTCGCATGACGGGGCGCGTTGGAGCCGGGCACGCCATCAGGCGTCAGCCGCCCAGAAACTCCTTCGCCCAGCGGTCGTAGTCGGCGGCGCGCGTCAGCTGCCGCATCCGCTCGGCGGAGGCGATGCCTTTGAGGTCCGTGGGCTTGCCGCCCTCGCGCAGATGTTTAAGCGTCTGATAGATCGCCTCGACGGCGGCGGCGAACTGCTGATGGCCCTGCAGCGCGATCCGCACGCCGCGCGCGGCGAGATAGGCCTTGTCGGAAAGGTCGCCCGGGGCGTTTCCGAGGATCAGCGGCTTGCCGATCCCGGCGGCCGCCACCGCATCGAGTTCGGCCCGCGATTTGATGCCGACGAGGAAGATCGCATCGACGCCGGTTGCAGCGTAGGCACGCGCGCGGCGAATCGTCTCCTCGATGCCGGCGATCTGCGGCGCGCTGGTGCGCCCGGCGATGACGAGATCGGGATCGCTGCGCGCGGCGAGCGCCGCCTTCATTTTGCCGATGCCTTCCTCGAGCGTGAGCATCCGCTGCCTGTCGCCGAGGCCGTAGGGCTGCGGCAGGTCGGTATCCTCGATCGACAGACCGGCGACGCCCGCGGTCTCGAGTTCCTCGACGGTGCGCATGACCGAGAGCGCGTTGCCGTAGCCGTGGTCGGCATCGCACAGGAGCGGGAGGTCGGCGGCGCGCATGATGCGGTGCGCCTGTTCGGCGAACTCGGAAAGCGTGAGCGTGATGAGGTCGGGCGCGCCGAGCACCGTCAGGGAGGCGGTCGAGCCCGCGAACATGCCGGCCTCGAACCCGAGATCGGCGGCGATGCGGCCCGAGATCGGGTCATGGACGGAGGCCGGATGGATGCAGGCATTGCCGTTGAGGACGGCACGGAAGCGAGCACGGCGGGCGCTCCAGCGGGACGGCATGAGGGCTCCTCTCATTATTCTGTGGCTGGGTCTCGCCGGTCTTCTTGCACGCGCGCTCCGCCAGGGGAAGAGACCGGCCGTTCGACCGCGCGATGCCGCAGGGGTGCGGCTGCTACCTGCCCAGGCTCGATGAGCGTGCGATGAAACCGACGCTTGCGTGCGCTCGGCGTGAGGAAGTAGGCCGCGCCGCATTCCGCAATCAGGCTGGCGCGAGTCGCGGAGATGGCGTCGAGCGCGAGCCCTGCCACCTGCTGGGTGATGGTCCCGAGGAAGGCGATGTCGAGAACGGCCGGCAGGCACAAGGCCGACGGGTCGGGTTCGAAGCTTAGCGGCTCGACGGCGAAGAACGTCCGGAACGGCCGCGTTGCGTCCGGCGGCAGCCCGAGCCGGCGCTCGAGGCGTCGCGTCAGCACCGGCTGATGGTCGCCGTAGTGGACGATGAGCATCGGCCGGTCTGGAAACCGCGCGAGCAGATTGTCGCGCGCTGCGCGCCAAGCCGCGGCGGTCTCGGCGAGGCGGGCGTAGTACTCGACATAGTGCGGGTCGGCGTTCGCAGCGGCCGCGAACGCGCGCTCGGCGGCAAAGCGCGCCGCATTCGCAAGCGGGCGGCCGTGCGGTCCGTGATTGAAGTTCGTGAGCAGGAACGCGAACTGCGGCGCTTCGCGACGCGATAGGCGGCTGGCGAGGTGTTCGCATGCGGCCGGAAGAAACTGCGAGTCCGAGTAGGTCGCCTCGAAGGTGGCGACGGCGTCGGGGGCGAACAGGTCGTCGCAGAAAGCACGCTCATCGAATCCGACCGCGCCGTAGAACGCATCGTAGTTCAGAAATCGGCGGCGGCAACTCGACAGCAACAGGGTCTCATAGCCGAGCTCGCTCAGGGCACGCGGCAGTGTGTGCCGGAAGCGGCCGGCGCCGCGTGTCTGCAGGAAATAGGCGTCGGGCCCGAAACTGCGGCTTGAGAGCCCCGTGAGCAGGCTGAACTCGGATTGCCACGAGCCGCCGCCGTAGATGTCGACGTTGAGCGTGCCGGAGCGACCGGTCGCCGGCGCGAGAAACGACGCAACGTTGCGCTCGACCGGAAGCCCGAAGAGGCGCGGGTCGAAGACGGATTCATGCTGGATGACGATGATGTCCGGTTGGCGGCGGGTGCGGGCAGGTATCGGCGCCAGCAGCGGCAGCGGCGACGCGCCGGCATCGACCATGCACAGGCCGCGCGCGGGGCGCCACGAGGCCGTGTCGAAGAGCGATGCGAAGAACGTGGAGAGATGGCCGCGGTTGTCTTCGAGCCCGTGCCGGAAGGTCTCGGCGCCGCCAGCGAACCTCAAGGCCGTGGCGCAGAGGAAGAGGGCGACGGCGAGAGCCGCGGCGCGGGCAGCGGGCGCGAGCTGTTCGCCGCCTTCTGCTTGCAGAGCGATCGTTGCGGCAAGCGCCAAAACCGCGCCCGATGCGGCCGTGCCGGCGGCTGCCACCGGATACTGCCGCACCATGAACGGAACCGTGCCGGCGAACAGCAACGGCATGTCGGCCGCGGTCAGAATGCGGCCGCTCAGGTGGTGCTTCAGGCGTGAGACGCCGGTGATGGCGACGGCGATCGGCAGGGCCAGGAGCAGCGCGCGCTCGACATCGCCGACGAACTGAAGGAGGAGCGCCGCCAGCGTGAGGCTCCCCGCCCCAGCCAGAACGATGCGTCCCGGCTCGCGCTCCGTGGCAGCGAGCGCGCCGAGCGCGATAACGGCGATCTTCAGAAGCGACATGCGGCGAAAGCCCTTCTCGCGCGCCGGCTCAACCCCTCTCGATCCTGCGGCCGCTCGCCGGCCGGATGCAAGCGGGCCGCCTCGTGGCGCGCGCGACATGGCCGTCGTGCCGCCTTGCGCATCTGCGGGCCGCGGCGGGGCGTTGGTCCGTCATGCTCAAATTCCGGCCACCAATTCCGGCGACGGCCGGGCGAGGCCACGCTCGATCTTTCGCACGGCGTCGATGATGCCGTCATTGGCCGGCGTCGCGATGCCCACCTCGCGCGCCTTCTCCACGACAAGGCCGTTGATGTAGTCGATCTCGGTGCGCCGGCCTTTCAGGATGTCCTGGCCCATGGAGGGGCGCTGGTCGTCGTTGCGAAACGCCATGTTCTCCATGAGCACGCTTTCGCAGTAGGCAAGCTCCGCCTTGTCGCCCTCGCCGGCCTTCTGCACCCGGTCGGGGTCCATCTTGTAGACGTCCTCGAGCTGATAGCCGTGGGCGCGGCCGACCTTGATCGCCTCGGCGGCGATGCGGATGGCGAGGAGGCGGGTGACCGGATCGCGATCGTTGGCGTTGCCGCCGCGTCCCGTCGCCGCCGAGACCGGATTGCGCATGGCGTTGACGATCAGTTTCGACCAGCGCTCGCCCCACAGATTGCCGGTCGCTTTGGCGCTGTCGACGCACCTGAGCATCGCCGCCACCTCCTCGATCCGCGGCGTGATGCGCCCATGCGGCTCGCCGACCCGGAAAATGAGCCGCTTGTCTCCGCCCAACGCCACGTTTCGCTGCACGAGCCCGGGCTTCACCAACTCGACGGCGATGGTGGCGGCGATGCAGCCGACCGTCTTGCCCCATCCGACCACCGAGGCAATGCGCTCCTCGTTGATCGAGTTCTGCAGCGAGACGACGAAAGCGTCGGGGGAGAGGTAGGGTTTGATCAGCTCCGTCGCCCAGACCGTGTCGTAGGATTTCACCGCGATGAAGGCGAGGTCGAAGGGCTCCGTCTTGATGACGCCCTGCAGCTCGGTCAGATGCAGCGCCGTCACTGGCACGGTGAAGTTCTCGGGC
>CAYWBX010000447.1:0-3873 GCA_964456015.1 uncultured Hyphomicrobiaceae bacterium
AGCGTGGCGCCGGGCTCACGCGCCGGAACCATGCCGCCGGAGTGCTTCGCCAGCCATTTCGCCCAATGCGGCCACCAGGACCCCGGCGTCTCCTTGGCGCCTTCGAGCCATTCCTCGAACGTGTCGACCCGGTCCTTGTTGGTCCAGAACTGGTATTTGTCCTTCTTGCCCTCGCCGGCCGGCGGGTTGATGACGCCGGCGATGTGGCCGGAGCCGCCGAGGACGAATTCGACCGGCCCGCCGAAGAGGCGCGAGCCGATGAAAACCGAGCGCGCGGGGGCGATATGATCCTCGCGCGTGGCGAGCTCATAGACGGGGAGCTTCACTTTCCGCATGTCGAGCTTGATGCCGCCGATTTTGAGCTCGCCGCGGGCCAGCTTGTTCTCGTGGTAGAACTCGCGCAGGTAGAAGTTGTGGTTGGCCGGCGGCATCCGCGTCGAATCCTGGTTCCAGTAGAGCAGGTCGAACGGGAACGGCTTCTTGCCGAGCAGGTAATTGTTGACGATGTAGGGCCAGATCAGGTCGCGCGGGCGCAGCATGTTGAAGACGGTCGCCATGTGCGAGCCGTCGAGGTAGCCGCGCTCGGCCATCATCTCCTCGAGCGCCTTGAGCTGGGCGTCGTCGATGAAGAGGAGGAGGTCGCCGGCCTTGGTGAAGTCGATCTGGGCGGCGAAGAACGTCGCCGAGGCGAAAGGATCGTGGCCCTTGGCGGCGTTGTAGGCAAGCGTGGTGGCGAGCAGCGTGCCGCCAACGCAGTAGCCAATGACGTTCGACTGCTGCTGGCCCGTCTCGCGCGCGACGGCGTCGGCCGCCGAGAGGATGCCCTCCTTCATGTAGGCCTCGAACGTCTTGTGCGAGAGCCGCTCGTCGGGGTTCACCCAGGAGATGACGAAAACGGTGAAGCCCTGCGCAACCACCCAGCGGATGAAGGATTTCGGCGGCGTCAGGTCGAGAATGTAGAACTTGTTGATCCAGGGCGGCACGATGAGCAGCGGCACCGCGTGCACCTTCTCGGTGCTCGGCGCCTTGCCGGGCGTCACCGCGAGATTGCGGCCGACCTCGAAGGCGGAGGTGTCGGTCTGACTGATCTTCAAGAGGTCGCCGGAGCGCGCCAGGTCGGCGAGGAGATGCTCGACGCCCTTGACCAGGTTGGCGGCGTTTGACTTCAGCGTCTCGCGCAGTACCTCCGGGTTGGTCGCGGGGAAATTCGAGGGCGAGAGCGCGCTGACGATCTGACGCAGATAATATTCGGCGCGCTGCTTGGTGCGCTCGTCGATTCCCTCGGCGCCGCCGACGATCTTCTCGGCCCATTGCGAGGTCAGGAGATAAGTCTGCTTCCAGAAGTCGAAGTAGGGGTTGGTCGACCATTCCGGATCGCGGAAGCGGCCGTCGCCCGGCTCGGGGCTCGCCACCGGCTCGGCCGGCTGTCCCATGGCCTTTGCCCAGGCGGCCGCCCAGATGTCGACATAGCCTTTGAGGAGAGCGTTCTGCTGCTCGAGGGCGCGCGCGGGATCGGCAAGCCAGCGCTGCCAGACCTCGGCCATGACGCGGCTTGCTTCGCTGATCTCGCTTGCCGTGCTGTAGGGCCCGCCCTTGCTGTCCGAACGCTGCAGCAGGTCGGCGAAGGCGCGGCTGCCGTCCTCCAGCACGCGCACCATGTTGCGCATGAACTCCTCGGGATCGGAGATCTGCCACTGGCTCCAGTCGATCTCGACCGGACTTGGCGGCGCAGCGGGCTTTTGCATGGCGGTCGTCCGTCAGCTGTCTGAAATCTGGCGCAATCCGGTCGCGAAGGCCCCGCAATTCACGTGCATAGAGGGTGCCGGGCAACGGCTGGCGCAAAGATCACAGCCCAAGCAATACTTGGGGCCGGGGGTTCAGGCAATCTGCCTTTCGGCGACGGAATCGCATAGTTCATCAGCATGTCCAACACGCAAAGGATCGCCTGCCGCGCGACGTTCGGCGGCCTCGGCCGGATGGCGGCGGTGGTGGCGCTTGTCGTCCACGCCGGGCTCGCCGGCTGCGGCATGGGCTCCGACACGCCGCTTCCAAGCCTCGGTAATGATGCGCAAAAGGTGCTGACAAAGGAGGAACGGGAGCGGGCCATCAGGGAGCTCTCGATGCCGAAGGAGTCGGCATCCTCCGGCCAGAGATGACTGGCAGAGCAGAGCCTGGACCGTCGGGGCTGCAACCGCTTTGACGCAGGTGCGCCGCAAGCGTAAACGGATGACGGTCGTCTTTTCCCTAAGCCTTGCAAGAGCGAAGCCGTGATCGAGACATTCCATCGGATCAAGCGCCTGCCCCCATATGTCTTCGCCGAGGTCAACCGGCTGAAGGCCGCGGCGCGGGCCGGCGGCGCCGACATCATCGATCTCGGCATGGGCAACCCGGATCTCGCGGTGCCGCGACACATCATCGAGAAGATGACGGAAACGGTGGGCAAGCCGCGCACCGACCGCTATTCGGCGTCAAAAGGTATCCCCGGGCTCCTCAAGGCGCAGGCCGGTTACTACGGCCGCCGGTTCGGCGTGAAGCTGAAGCCCGAGACGCAGGTGGTCGCCACGCTCGGCTCCAAGGAAGGCTTCGCCAACATGGCGCAGGCGATCACGGCGCCGGGTGACGTCGTACTCGTGCCGAATCCGAGCTATCCGATCCACGCCTTCGGTTTCCTGATGGCGGGCGGCGTCATCCGCTCCGTGCCGTCCGAGCCGACGCCGGAATTCTTCGTCGCGCTTGAACGGGCGATGATCCACTCCATTCCGAAGCCGATCGCCGTGGTGGTTTGCTATCCGGCCAATCCGACGGCCTATGTCGCGACGCTCGACTTCTACCGCGACCTGGTGCAGTTCGCGAAGAAGCACGACATCATCGTTCTCTCCGATCTCGCCTACGCGGAAGTCTATTTCGACGACAAGAGCCCGCCGCCGTCGGTGCTGCAGGTGCCGGGGGCGATGGACGTCACGGTCGAGTTCACGTCGATGTCGAAGACCTTCTCGATGGCCGGCTGGCGGATGGGATTTGCGGTCGGAAACGAGCGGCTCCTGGCGGCGCTGGCACGCGTGAAGAGCTATCTCGACTATGGCGCCTATACGCCGATCCAGGTGGCGGCGACGGCGGCGCTCAATGGCCCAGACGATTGCATCAAGGAGATGCGCGCGACGTACAGACGCCGGCGGGACGTGCTGGTTGAGAGCTTCGGCAATGCGGGGTGGAAGTTCGCGCCGCCGTCGGCCTCGATGTTCGCCTGGGTCGAGGTGCCGGAGCCCTACAAAGCGGTGGGCTCGCTCGAGTTCTCGAAGCTGCTGGTCGAGAAGGCGCACGTTGCCGTGGCGCCGGGCGTCGGGTTCGGCGAGCACGGGGAGGGCTACGTGCGCATCGCGCTCGTCGAGAACGAGCAGCGCATTCGCCAGGCGGCCCGTTCGATCAAGAGGTTCCTGGCGCAGGACCCGGCGCGGATGCACAATGTGATTCCGCTCACCAAGAAAGCCTGACGCGGGAGTTCCGGGGGCGCGCGCCGTCGGCGCCGGACTCAAAGGCGCCGCCATGAATCGCCGGACTTTCGTTTCAGGTGCGTCTGCCGCCGCGATCGCGGGACGCAGCGGCGCGGCGCGGGCACAGGCCGCCGTGCCGATTGCGGACATGCACTTCCAATTTCTTTTTCGGCGGCGACGGCAATTGCCGGTCGCAGCCGCCGAGGCGATCGCCGCGAACGGCGGGGCCGTCGGCCTGTGGGCGCTCAGGCCCGACATCGGAGCGACGGCTGCGGATTACGCGCGGCGGATGCTCGAGCTGGCGCAGCTGCTCGGCGAAGATCACGTCGCTTTCGGGAGCGACATCAACGGTCTTGGTCCCAACGCCCTCATCGGCTCCTAC
>CAYWBX010000448.1:0-2328 GCA_964456015.1 uncultured Hyphomicrobiaceae bacterium
GTTGAGGTCGATCCACTCGTCCACCGTGTGCGGCTCGTTCTGGCCGGCGCCGAACGTCACCGTCGGGACGCCGTGGCGCACGAGCCAGTTGGCATCAAGCCCGCCGTTGGCCGTGCGCACTTTCGCCTCGCGTCCGCCCGCCTCGACCGCCGCGATTGCGCGCTTGACGACCGGCAGCGTCTCTTTCTGGCGGAACGGGTAGTAGTCGGTGTGCGCCTTGAAGCGGACCTTGCCGCGCTTGCCCTCCGAGTTCGCCACCTTGTCGGCGGCGTGCTGGAACGCGGCCTTGTAGGCGGCGGTGATCTCCTTGAAGAACTTGGCGTCGTGGCTGCGGCACTCGCCGCGCACGTGCACGTAGTCGGTGACGACGTTGGTGGCATCCCCCGCCGGCCGTCCGGGCCCGCCGGTCACCGGTCCGACGTTGCTCGTGCCCACCTTGTCGCCCTTGACGACCCTGCCGAACCAGCCGCCGGCCTGCACTTCCGCGAGCGCGAGCGCGAGGATCAGGGTGGCGCTGATGCCTTTCTCAGGCGCAACGCCCGCGTGCGAGGCGCGCCCGAAGATCTCGGCCTCCCAGCGATCCGCGCCGACCGCGCCGACGATCACGTTGGCCGCCGAGCTGCCGTCGTAGTTGAAGCACATCTTCACCGGGCCCAAGTCCGACGGATTGACGTGACGCGCGCCCCAAAGCCCGCTTTCCTCCCGCACGCAGAAGAGGAGCGTGATCGGCGGGTGCTCGAGTTTCTGCTTTGCGAGCTCGGCCGCGAGCGTGACGAGGACGGCGCAGCCCGTGCGATTGTCGCCGCCGAGCGCCGTCTTGGCCTCGTTCACGATCCGGCGCCCCTGCCGCTTCGGCTTGGCGCCGGCGCAGAGCGGAACCGTGTCCATGTGCGTCATGAACAGGATGCGGTCGGCGTTGCCGAGGCGGCCGCGGCCTGGCAGATCGACGATCAGGTTGCCGGTCTCGGTCGGTAAAGGAATGCGCGTGTTGGCGTCGTCGAAGCGCATCGCCTTCGCCGGGACGCCTGCCTCCTTGAGCGCGGCCATGATCTCCTGGCCGATTCGCTTCTCTTGGCCGGTGACGCCCTCGACGGCGAGAAAGCGCATCAGGCGTTGCGTGGCTTCCTCGGTGTTGACGGTGACCATGAGCATCCCTCGCCTTGCGCCGGCCGCTTAGCCGCAACGAGCCGGCATAACCATTGATCGAGCGCGTGCGGTCGCCATGCTATCCGCAATCGCCCGGACTGCGGGAGAGCGGCATGGTGGCCCGGCATTGCGATGGCCTCGGCTGCCAGCACTTGACCTCGAGCCTTTCCGAGCCGATCTCGCCGATGGTCCGGTCAAAGATGCGCCGTCATCACCTCGGCGATGTCGTTGATGGCGTCGTTGGCGCGCGGCAGAAGCTTGCCGTTCGACAGAAAACCATGGATCTGGCCCGGATAGCGCTTGACCACGGTCTTGACGCCGTCCTTCTCGAGCCGGGCGGCGAACGCCTCGCCCTCGGCGCAAAGGGGGTCGTAGCCGGCGAGCAGAACGAGGGCCGGCGGCAGGCCCTTGAGGCTCGGCGCCAGCAATGGCGAGGCCCGCCAGTCCTTGCGCTGCGCTTGGTCGGGCACGTAGAGGTCGATGAACCAGCGCATGGTGTCGTCGGTCAGGATCAGATCCTTGGTGAAGCGGCCGTAGTAGTCGCCGGTCATGGCGAGGTCGACCGCCGGATAGACGAGGATCTGGGCCTTGAGCTTGATTTTGCCGCTGTCGCGCAAGGCGAGCGCAACCGCCGCCGCCAGATTGCCGCCGGCGCTGTCGCCGCCGACCGAGATGCGCGCGGGATCGATTTTCAGCATCGCGGCATTGCGGGCCGTCCATTCGACGGCGGCGAGCGAATCGTCGAAAGCCTTCGGGAACACGTGCTCCGGCGCCATGCGGTAGTCGACCGAGACGACGGCGCATTTCACCGCGTTGGCGATCTTGCGGCAGACCCAGTCGTGGCTGTCGAGGTCGCCGAGCACCCAGCCGCCGCCGTGATAGTAGACGTGCACGGGAAGCGCGCCCATGTCGGCGGTGCCGGCGCCGCGATAGACCCGGACCGGGATCGGCCCGTGCGGCCCCGTGGCCTCGTACTCCTTGACGCGGTCGACCTGCGGCAGATCGGGCTGCGTGACGAGGCGCCCGCGCCGGAAGACTTCCTTCGCCTGATCCGGGGGCAGGGAATTGATGGGCGGACGGCCGAGCCGTTTCAGGAGATCGAGAAACTCTTGACTGTCGGCGTCGAGTGGCATGGCGGTCTCCCTTTTGACGTCGCGGGTGTCCCCTGACGGGGGCTGACCG
>CAYWBX010000448.1:2338-3864 GCA_964456015.1 uncultured Hyphomicrobiaceae bacterium
CTGTCGATCGGCCAGCGGCGGGTTTCGGATTGCCGGCGACGAACGAACTCGGGCCGGCGGCTTCAGCGCATGAACTCCAGGATCGCGGCGGCGGTGGCGGCGGGCTCGTCGAGCTCGGCCAGGTGTCCGGCGCGCGGGATGACGCGGATCGTGGTCGGTCCCTTGATCTTCTTGGCGAACCGGTCCGCGTAGCTTCTTGGCATCAGCCGGTCCTGCTCGCCCCACAACAGCAATGTCGGAGCGATGATGGTCGGCAGGCGCTTCTCGATGCGGGTGTTGCCGAGCGGCCAGAAGGCGCGCGCCGCAGCCTCGGAGGCGCGCACTTGCTCGATCGGCCATTCGACCGAGTTGGCGCCGGGCGGCGGCGCTTTGTAATCGAGCCAGGTTCGCGGGTTCGCGCACAGGATACCCGGCTGATCATCGGGACGCTGCGCCCAGACGTCGGCGGGCGGATCGGTGTCGTCGTACATCCCGAAAGGGGCGATCAGGGCGAGGCGGCGCACCTTGTGCGGCCACATCGCCGCGAACTCGGCGGCAAACGACGCGCCGACCGAGGACCCGGCGAGATCGGCGCCCTCGAGCCCAGACTTGAGGACGATGTCGCGGACGGCGCAGATCCAGTCGAGATGGCTGTCGAGCAGCGTGTGCCCGGTCGCCCCCGGATAGCCCGGCAGCGAGGGGGCTATGACGGTCCGTGTCTCAGCCAACTTGTCGAGGAAAGGCGTCCATCGCGGTAGACCGCCGAAGCCTGCAAGCCAGCCGAGCTTGGGGCCCGAGCCCTTGCTCCAGACGCGACAGGGGTGGCCATTGACGTCGATGGTCGTGGTCGTCGGTTCGGACAAGGTTGGAGATCCTCCGGCTCGGGCGGCGTGCCGCCGCCCCATGGGTTTGGGCTGTGTCGGCCCCTAGATTGGGATAAGTCCGGACAACCCGCAAGGCGGCTGCGCCCGCCGTGCGGATCTCGCGCACGGCGATGAACACGCGGTTTGGCCACTCGATGGGTTGGGGAAGGGGGCAAATGGAGCGGTGGTCGGGCGGGAGTGCGATTGCGGCCCGCGTAGCCGGGAAATTCCCGCGGATCGTGGCCGCGGCGCTATTGCCGGATCGCCGGCTGGCGTGCTGGCATGAAGGCCTCGACCGCATATGCAACGGAGGCACGACCATGCGTTTTCTGATTGCCCTGACATTTGGTGCTGCGCTCGCCATCTCCGCGCCCATCGCCAGCGACGCCTTCGCCAAGGGCAAGAAGCCGGCCAACAAGATGTGCAAGGCAACCGGCTGGGACGGCAAGGTGAGCAAGTTCAAGTGCAAAGCTACCGAGAAGTGCTGCTTCGACTACCTCATGAACAAGGGCTCGTGCCTGCCGAAGGATGCGATCTGCCTGTGAGGGCGGGCGCAATTTTCCGGCTCGAGCAACCACGCTCAGCGTCGCGGCGTCCCGGCCCGGATGACCGCGGTTGAGGGCTTCGGGCTCCGGCTTTGCGGCCGGAGCCCGAATCGTCTTGCTGCCGCGTGCTCGGCCCGAT
>CAYWBX010000449.1:0-3850 GCA_964456015.1 uncultured Hyphomicrobiaceae bacterium
TCTACCAGGCCTCCACATCGGAGCTCTTCGGCAAGGTGCAGGAAACTCCCCAGCGCGAGACAACACCGTTCTATCCGCGCAGTCCCTACGGCGTCGCCAAGCTCTATGCGCACTGGGCAACGATCAATTACCGGGAGTCTTACGGCATTCACGCCAGTTGCGGCATTCTCTTCAATCACGAGAGCCCCCTGCGTGGCCGCGAGTTCGTCACGCGAAAGATCTGCGTCGCGGCCGCCACCCAGGCGACGAACTCGAATGCCGGTCCGCTCGAGCTCGGCAATCTCGACGCCTTGCGTGATTGGGGGTACGCCGCAGAGTACGTCGAAGGGATGCGCCTCATTCTCGAACACGAGACGCCTGACACGTTCGTCCTTGCCACCGGCCGCACGCGATCCGTGCGCGATTTCACCACGGCCGCCTATGCAGCCGCCGGCCTGCCGCACGAGTGGAGGGGACGCGGCCTCGATGAGGTCGGCGTTCACCGCGAAACGGGGCAAGTGCTCGTGCGCGTCAATCCGGCCTTCTTCCGCCCGGCAGAGGTCGATCTTCTGATCGGGGACGCCAGCAAGGCCCGCAAGGTTCTGGGCTGGTCGGCCAAGACTACGATCGAAGAACTCAGCGCCATGATGGTTGCGGCCGAACTGAAGCGCCTCAACGCGTGGCGGCGCGCCGCCGATGCGATGCGTGCCGCGTAGCGGCGCGACGTCCTTCGCCCGCGGAACGGCTGCAAGACCGTGCCGGACGCCGGAACTGTTCGCGCTCTGGCTTGGCCCAGCCGGTCTGCGTATGCTTGGGCCATGACAAGCCTCTTCGAAGCGGCCGGCCTCGAGAAGGGCGCGAGGCGGCCACTCGCCGATCGGTTGCGCCCAAAGCTTCTGTCCGACGTGGTCGGCCAAGACCACCTTGTGGGTGCGGATGGCACTTTGACGCGCCTCCTCGCGTCGGGTCGCCTGCCGAGCCTGATCCTGTGGGGGCCTCCCGGCACCGGAAAGACCACGATCGCTCGTCTCCTTGCAGATGCCGTGCAGCTCGAGTTCGAGCAGCTCTCCGCCATCTTTTCCGGTGTCGCCGACCTCAAGAAGGCCTTTGACAGAGCCCGTGCGCGCCGGGAAGTCGGGCGCGGCACGCTGCTTTTCATCGACGAAATCCATCGCTTCAACCGGTCGCAGCAGGACAGCTTCCTGCCCGTGATGGAAGACGGCACCATCACGCTCGTTGGCGCGACGACCGAGAACCCCTCCTTCGAGCTCAATGCGGCGCTGCTGTCGCGCGCCTCGGTGCTGGTGCTCAACCGGCTCGACGAGACCTCGCTAGAAAAGCTGCTCGAACGCGCCGAGGCGATGGAACAGCGGTCGCTGCCGCTTGAGGCCGATGCGCGCGCCGCTCTCATCGCCATGGCTGACGGCGACGGCCGCAGCGCGATCAATCTCGCCGAGGAGGTGTTCGCCGCCGTCGCCGGGGGGCAGGCGCCGCTCTCGCGCGCGGCGCTGACGCGCATCGTGCAGCGCCGTGCGCCGCTCTACGACAAGAGCCGGGAAGGCCATTACAATCTGATCTCGGCGCTGCACAAGTCGGTGCGCGGCTCCGATCCCGACGCAGCCCTCTATTGGCTTTGCCGGATGCTCGACGGCGGCGAGGATCGCCTGTTCCTGGCGCGCCGCATCGTGCGCATGGCAATCGAGGACGTGGGTCTCGCCGATCCGCAGGCGCTGGTGCAGGCGATCGCGGCCAGGGACGCTTACGACTTCCTTGGCAGCCCCGAGGGTGAGCTCGCGCTCGCACAAGCCGTCATCTACATCGCCACCGCGCCCAAATCGAACGCGGCCTATGTCGCCTACGGTGCCGCCATGCGCTCGGCTCGCGAGCACGGCAGCCTTTCACCACCCAAGCACATCCTCAATGCGCCGACCAAGCTGATGCAGGCGCAGGGCTACGGCGCCGGCTACGACTACGACCACGACGCTCCGGACGGCTTCTCGGGCCAGAACTACTTTCCGGAGGAGTTCGGCGGCCGCGAGCAGTATTACCATCCGCCGGAACGGGGGTTCGAGCGCGAGATCCGCAAGCGGCTCGCCTACTGGGAGGGGCTGCGGGGCAAACGCGGCGCGCAAGATTGAGCCGGCGTCCCGTCAGGCGGACCCGTGCGTCACCGGGGCGCCCTTGGCGAGCCAGTCCTCGATTGCCTCGGGGAGGCCGTCGATCGGCCGGTACCCTTGCGTGATCAAGGCGTAGCCGGTCTCCTGCGTGCCGGCGGCCAAGAGCGGGAAGCCTTCGACGCCGGCCTGCTTGGCGGTCAGAAAATCGCCGATTGTCTCGTTGCGTATCTCGGGGCTCGTCAGCTCGGCCAGGAATTCCGCCCGATCATGACCCGCTTCTGCGGCAATGTCGGCCAGCACCTCGTCGCGGGTGACGTCGCGGTTGTGGGCATAGAAGGCCTCCGACACCCGTGCGCTGAAAGCGAGCGCTTCGGCGGGCGCCCGACGGCGCATGGCGACGACGGCGCGGCAGGCCGGCTCGGTGTCATAGACGAATTTCTCACGGTCAAAGAATGTCATGTCAAACGGCTGGCCGGAGGCCTCGTGCACGCGCTGCCAGGCATCGCGGATGTAGTCGCGGTCCTTTGGGCGCATGGGCTTGCTGTTGCCGGCGCGCAAGCCGCCCATGACGAGGCGCAGCGGCAATCGCCCGGCAAAGCGGGCAACAAGCTCGGCGACCACCGGACCAAACCCATAGCACCAGGAGCACATCGGGTCGGCGAAGTAGATGAAATGCGTTTGCGGGCGACCTGCGACCATGTGCGCTCTCCACTGCTGCGTCATCGGGCAATCTAGCCGATCGGGATGCAGGATGCCGCAGGAATCGCTCGCCTCGTCGAGGTTCCGCTTCTTGCGGCAGAGGAATTGCGCTGCCCAGCCCGCGCTCCTAATGTCGGCGACGATCCGGGAGCCGGCCCGCCCCCGGCACCCTCAGCGAGGATGCGCCCCATGAAAGAGACCAGGAAGTCCGGGAACGGCAGCAAGACCAACGGAACAGGCCGCAGGCACAAGGTCAAGCCTTCGGAGCTGCGCTCGCGAGCCTGGTTCGACAATCCCGCCAACGCCGACATGACCGCGCTCTATCTCGAGCGGATGATGAACTTCGGCTTGACGCTCGACGAGTTGCAATCCGGCAAACCGATCATCGGCATCGCCCAGTCGGGCTCCGATCTGTCGCCGTGCAACCGGCATCATATCTATCTGGCCGAGCGCGTGCGGGAGGGGATCCGCGAGGCGGGCGGCGTCGCGCTCGAGTTCCCGCTGCATCCGATCCAGGAGACCTGCAAACGGCCGACCGCCAATCTCGACCGCAATCTCGCCTATCTGTCGCTGGTCGAGGTGCTCTACGGCTATCCGCTCGACGGCGTCGTGCTCACGACGGGCTGCGACAAGACCACGCCGTCGCAGATCATGGCCGCGGCGACCGTGAATATTCCGGCCATCGTGCTCTCCGGCGGGCCGATGCTCAACGGCTGGTTCAAGGGCGAGCGCACCGGCTCCGGCACCATCGTGTGGAAGGCGCGCGAAATGATGGCGCGCGGCGAGATCGACTACAAGGGCTTCCTCGAGCTCGTCGCTTCCTCGGCGCCGTCGGCCGGCCACTGCAACACCATGGGCACGGCCTCGACGATGAACTCGCTGGCCGAGGCGCTCGGCATGTCGCTGCCGGGCTGCGCGGCCATCCCGGCGCCCTATCGCGAACGCCAGCAGATGGCGTACCTCACCGGCAAGCGCATCGTCGAGATGGTGTGGGAGGACCTGAAACCTTCCGACATTCTCACGCGCGACGCCTTCGAGAACGCCATCGCCGTCAA
>CAYWBX010000450.1:0-3825 GCA_964456015.1 uncultured Hyphomicrobiaceae bacterium
GAAGACGCGGCGTCATGACCTCGTCGAAGATGAGCAGCGCCCCGCACTCGGTCGCGATCCGGCGCAGTCCTTCGAGAAAGGCCTTCTCCGCAGGAATGCAGCCGGTCGAGCCGAACATCGGCTCGAGCAGGATGCAGGCGAGATCCGCGCCGTGCCGCGCCACATGCGCCGCGACGCTGCCAAGATTGTTGTATTCGGCAAGAAGCGTGTCGAACGGCACGTTGATCGGCGAGCCGCCGCCGCGGAAATACATGACGCCGCCGTGATAGCCGCCGTTGAACACCAGGATCTTGTTGCGTTTCGTGAAGGCGCGGGCCGCCTGCACGTTCATGAGGTTGCCCTCGGTCCCGGAGTTGGTGAAGCGCACGCGCTCCATGGTCGGCATCCGCGCGCGGACGGCGGCGGCGAGCTTCGCCTCGAGCTCGGTGTGGCCGCCGATGTTGATGCCGAAATCGAGCGCGCGCTCGATCGCCTTGCGGATGACGGGATGCGAATGCCCGTACATGCCGGCGGTGTATTCCGAGATGAAGTCCACATACGCATGGCCGTCCGCGTCGAACAGCCGATAGCCCTCGCCCTTGACGAAGCGCAGCGGAAAGGGGCCGTGGAACAGCGTCGTGCGCGTGTTGCCGCCCGGCATGTGTCGGGCTGCTTCGTCCTGCAGTGCGAGACTTTTCGGATTGGCCCGCGCGTAGGTTTCCCGGGCCTCCTCGATTGCCTCTGCGAGCGTGATGTTGGCGGGCGTCTCGCGGCGTTGGGCGGTGGCCATGTCCTGCGCTCCGGGCATTGCGAACGGTTTCGAACCGGTCCGATCGTAGCCCGGCTCGGCGGCTGTGCGCGAGGCCCCTTGGCACGCACTCGCAGGCCGTAGCCGGCGCGAACGCAAACGCCCCGGCACGACGAGACCCGGACCGGTGGCCCGTGTGTTGAGAGCCGGGCCGGCTTGCGGCGCACCGCAGCGCCGGTTCCGGCGAATGCCCGAACGAGACGTGAGTTTGGCGGGGCCGAACTCAGGCGCCGGGCGGCGCGACCTCGCTCGCCGGCAGGTCAATCTCCACCTTCGCGCCGTTCGGATCATGGAAGAAGAGCTGCCACACCCCGGCGCCGGGTCCCCCTTCGGGCAGCCGTCTCAGATCGTAGGCGATGCCCTTCGCCTTGAGCTTGGCGATGTAGCCGGCAAGGTCGGTGCCCCAGAACGCCATGTGATCGAGGACGCCGGAGCCGTCCGGGATCTCGGGTTTCTGGATGACGTGCAGGATCGGCTTGCCGTCGTTGTAGAGCCAGGCGCCCGGGAACTTGAAGTTCGGCCGAGGTCCCTTCGTAAAGCCGAGCATCTCGTTGTAGAACGCCGCCGTCTTCTCGGCGTCCCGGGTGACGATGGTGAAATGGTCCACGCGCTGAATGGTCATTGGCGTATCCTGAGGTCAAGACTTTGCGACCGCCGGCCGCGCCGACCGGAGCCGGGCAGCCGGAGAGCCCTCCACGCAGGCCACGCCGTCCGGTGCAGGCGAGTGCGACCTTGCGCGGCCGGACAGAAGGCCTCGGCCTGCTGCTTACTCGGCGGCCTGCTGCTTCGGCGGCTCGACGATGCGCGTCGCAAAGTCCGCCGGCGAGACGATCTCGAGCACCTCGAAGTCCTCCGAGCACTCGATCTCGCGATGCGGGATGCCCGGGATCTGGTTGATGCAGTCGCCCTTGCGGATCGTCCTCACGCCTTGACCGGCATATTCGAACTTCGCCCAGCCGTTGAGCACATAGACAAATTGAAAGTTGCAGTCATGTACGTGCCACTGCTGCACCTTGTCGGCGACCTTCTTGCCGTTGTGCCGGATGATGTGCGCGACATAGTCGCCCTTCGTGCTGTCCTTCCAGCCGAGGTCGCGATACTCGAAAATCTCCCGCAGGCCCGGCGTCCACTTGGCCTCGGACGCCTGGTTGTGCACGAAAGTCCATTCTTTGCCTGAAAGCGGCTTGCTGGTCATCGTTTCCTCCTTTGGCCTGAAAGCACCGTCTTTCGCCGTCGTCTTCGTCAAGCATCAGGGCCGCGTGTTGCGCCGCCAGTCGTCGTCCCACATCAGGAAGTGCGGCCCGAGCGAGGCGATGTCCGGGGCGCCCATGTTGCCCATGACGAGATCCACCTCGTTCTTGAGGATGCCGAGCGCGTGGCTCGCCATAGCTTCGCCGCCGGCGGCGACGCCGTAGAGCGTCATGCGCCCGACGAAGCAGAACTTGGCGCCGAGGCAGAGCGCCGTCACGACGTCGGAGCCGCGGCGGATGCCGCTGTCGAGCATCAACGTCATCTTGTCGCCGACCGCATCGCGGATCGCCGGCAGAACTTCGACGGGCGAGGGCGCGCGGTCGAGCTGCCGCGCGCCGTGGTTCGAGACCATGATGCCGTCGATGCCGATCTTGTGCGCGCGCTCGGCGTCGGCCGGGTGCATGATGCCCTTGAGCACCATCTTGCGCGGCCAGGCAGCGCGGAATTTCTCGATGTCCGTCCAGTCCATCGGCGGCGCCGTCTGGCTCGCCTGAAAGGTCGCGACGCGCTCGCGGTCGCCTTCGGCGCCGGGCCCCGCGTAGGGCGCCCAGTTGGCGAGATAGGGCGTGCCGCCGCCGTTCCTGTAGTAGTCGATCATCCAGCCCGGATGCAGCAAAGCCTCGAGCTTGGTCTTTATCGGCATCCTGAGCGGGCGCGACATGCCGTTGCGCCGGTTGCGCTCGCGGTTCGAATGCACCGGAACGTCGACGGTGACGACGAGCGTCGAAAGGCCCGCGTCCTTCGTCCGCCGGATCATATCGAGCGAAATGGATTTGTCCTTGGCGGTATAGAGCTGGTACCAGCCGTGCTCCGGCGCCACCTTGGCGAGGTTCTCGATGGTGTCCGTCGAGGCGCCGGACATGATGAACGGCACGTTGGCCTTGCGCGCGGCGCTGGCGAGCATCATGTCGGCGCCCGGGCGAAAGAGCGCGGCACCGCCGGTGGGTGCAATGCCGACGGGCTGCGAGTAGACGCGGCCGAAGAGCTCCGTTTTCTGTTCCCGCTTCGAGACGTCGACCATGTAGCGCGGCACGATGCGGTGGCGCTCGAAGCCCCAGCGGTTGCGCGCGAGTCCTTCCTCGTCGTCGAGGCCGCCTTCGATGAAATCGAACGCGATTTTCGGCAAGCGGCGCTTCGCCAGCTTGCGCAGATCGTCATAGTTGATGGGTGTCATGGACCGAGCGTTCCCCGAGAGTTCTTGGTCTCCGGGACCTGAGCGTGCCGGGCAACGGGACCCGGATCAAGGACTTTGTTTGCAGGGGCGGATTGCTGCGAAGGGTCAGCCGCTCGGCGGGGATCGGATCGCCCTTAAAACCGGCTCGCGGGCAATGCGAGGGTTGGCGTGCGCTCTGAAAGGACGGCAGCCCCTCGATGATATCGCGTCTTGCCTCCCTCCTGCAGTGGGATTGGCCGGCGGCATGGAGACGGCTGAATTGCCTCGCTCTCAGACTCGCGGCTTTGGGTGCCGGACGATGAGTCCTGCCAGCGCATAGAAGGCGATGAGCGCGCCGATCGCGCCGGCGAGCCAGATGCCGAGGACGACGATGACATCGATCGGGCCGCCGATGTCCGAGAGGCCCGAGCTCGTGATGAACAGCACGAACCAGACCGCGGCGATCCCTCCCCCAATTCCGATCAGCTCGGCGAAGAGGAGACGCCCCGCCGCAATGCGGCGTTCGCGCATGAGTACGCCGAGGAAAGCCAGCGCCACCACGACCGCCAGCGCCGCGAGCCCCCAGAACAGCCAGAACCCGAACATTTCCTCTAAGACTGCGAGTAGGGTGGAA
>CAYWBX010000451.1:0-3819 GCA_964456015.1 uncultured Hyphomicrobiaceae bacterium
TCGAGGGGCCGGGCGCGCAAGCCTGGCTCGACGGTCTCCTCGCTAACCGACTGCCATCGAAGCCCGGTCGGCTGACGCTCTGCCACATGCTGGCGAAGAACGGGGGCGTGCGCAGCGAGTTCACGGTCTATCGCGAGCAGGCGGACAGCTTCTACCTCGTCGGCGCGGGCGCCTACGAGGCACACGATTGGGACTGTCTGCGGCGGCTGCAGCCGCGTGACGGCTCGGTCGAGCTCGCCAAGATCACGACGCAACTCGGCGTCCTCGTCATCGCCGGACCGCGCTCCCGCGAGGTGCTGCAGAAGCTCACCGACACGGATCTGTCAAACGCGGCATTCCCCTGGCTCACGGGCAAGCCGATCAGCGTCGGCGCCGCGCAGGCGACCGCGCTAAGGGTCAATTTCGTCGGCGAGCTCGGTTATGAGCTGCACCACCCAATCGAGATGCAGAACTACATCTTCGACAGACTGATGGAGGCGGGCCGGCCGCTTGGCATCAGGCCCTTCGGCATCAAGGCGATGACCTCGCTGGCTATCGAAAAATCCTATCGCCTCATCTCACGTGAGCTGTCGATCGAGTATGCCGCATTCGAATCGGGGCTCGACCGCTTCGTGCATCCCAACAAGGGCGGCTTCATCGGCTGTGAGGCGCTTCTCGCTTGGCGGGCGAAAGGATTCAGGAACCGGTTTGTGACGCTCGAGGTGCACGGTATCACGGACGCGGATGCCCGCGGCTCGGAGCCCGTCTTCCGCGATGGCCGCATGGCGGGGCGCGTGACGTCAGGCGGCTACGGATGGCGTGTCGGCAAGTCGCTGGCGCTGGCAATGGTGGAGCCCGCCGCGGGCGAACTGGGTGCCGCATTAGAGGTGCAGATCCTTGGCGAGCGCTTTCGGGCGACCGTCATCGGCGAAAGCCCATTCGACCCGCAGAACGAGCGTTTGAAGGCGTAGGGCAGGGCGAGGACATTTCTCACGGCGCCTTGCGGTCGACGCCGCCTTCGAGCGACCACATGTCGCGGGCGAGCTCGAGCAGGCGCTCCTCGCGCGCCTGGATCAGTCGCGGCGTCCACTCGGTGGCTTTCAGGACATCGGCATTGATGGCAAGCCCACTCGCCTTGCGGTCCTTGCTGTAGATCGCGAGCTTTTCCTCGAAGGGCGCGTTGGCACTCAGGTGGTTGGAGTCGCGATCGATGAGCATCATGTTGCCGATGGAGCGCCAATAGTGCTGGTGCAGCCGGTCGTCGAAGACATTGCGCCACGCGCTCTTTCGCGACAGGGTCTCCGGCAGGATGTGCTCCAGCGTCATGTCGTCGGGCCCGACATCGGATGGCGCGCCGGCGAGATGGCCTTCGATGCGCATGAGGATCTGGCGGCAAATCTTGCCGCCTTTCTTCTTTCCCCCGCTAGCGACCTGGAACAGGATCTGCTTCTGCTCCTGGGCCGAAAGGTCCAGCCTCTCCGCGGGCACCTCGACGTTGTCGCGGATGGCGGCCAGGATGGCGCCGTACTGGCTCGCCCGGGTTGTCCGGCCTGCTCCGAGCAGCATGTGGCCGAAAGTGAAGCGCTCCAGCGCGGCCATGAAGTCCTCCCGCGCAGCCCCGCCTGGCTCAAACGCCGTCAGCCAGCGCAGCACGACGGGCTTCCAGTCAGAGTGCGAGATCCAGCTCAGATAGTGCAGGCGGTTGCGGATGCCGGTGGGCAAGGTGACGGAGCCGACCTCACGGCCGACCATGGCGGCATAGACCTCGGCGGCCGGCAAGAGCAAGTTGTCGAGGAACTTGGCCGCGTCGCCGTGCTGGGCTATGACCTCGCGCATCTCGGCGATGATCGGCCGCCGCCCGTTGCCGTAGGCGGTGCGAAACACGCTGAGGAAAGTCTCGTAGCTCTCGCCGCCGCCGACGACGGCGAGGCTGCGGGTCCACCGCTTGGAATACGGCTCGCGCAGGTCCTTCGGCAGAGCCTCGATCAGCTCGGCTTTCAGGATGTCCTGCGTCGTCAGTGCGCGGCCGAGCTGGTTGACGACAGAGAAAATGCGATAGGCATTGTCGATGTCGGGGCTGGTGATGGAAACGACATAGGTGTGGTTGCGGACGAAATCGGCGAGTGCGGCGAGCTGCTCGGGCGTGGCCTCCTCGACTCGCTCCGAGATCATGTCGCGGGCGAGGATGAGATTGGCCTCCGCCCCGGTCAGGTCCTCGGCCCGGATGCCCGACAGCGTGCCATTCTCGGCCTGAATGTGGCGCACGAAGAAGGGATTGTTGACGGAACCGATGGTCACCCGGAACCGGTCGGCCTCCGGCATTCCCGGCTCGAGCACGATCAGCAGATCGAGCCGGCGGGCGAGATCGAACTGGCCGCGCGCACGGGCAAGGTCGCGCAGCACGGCAATCAGGATCGTGAGGGTGACGAGCCGTTGCTGGCCATCGACAATGTCAAAGACACCTGCCGACTGGAACGGCAGGAACCGGCGCATGCCGGTGTGCTTGGGGCCGAGCAGCACGATAGTGCCGAGAAAGAACTCGGCTCCCGACTGGTCGCCCTCCTGCTGGCGCTCGAAGTGATAGAAGAGGTTCTCAAGCAGCCGCGTCAGCTGCGGCCTCGACCACGAGTATGGCCGCTGGAAGATCGGCGTCTCGAAGCGGGAAGCGCCGGCGAAGAGCTCCGCCAGGGATTGCGATTTAGCGTGGAAGGGCATGACGGGCGCACGCTGGGAACTGGAGGGACCGGGTCAGCCGTTTACTATAGGCCCGATGCCGGGGTGGAAAATCGCGCCACGCGACGATGCTGATGTTTCAGAAGTGCACACTATCTGACGGCCGAGCAGTCTACGGAAGTTGTAGGGTACGTGCGGCGTGAGCGGGCAGGAGCCAATGAGCGATTTCGTGTACAAGATCGTCGAGACCGTCGAGTGGCAGAAGGCCGAAACCAACGGCAGCTACGCCGGCTCGGCCGACGACCGGCGAGACGGGTTCATCCATCTTTCTACGAGCTCGCAGCTTGCGGGAACGCTTGCCAGGCATTTCGCAGGACGCGATGGGCTCGTCCTCGTCGCCATCGAAGCGGCCAAGCTCGCCGGCAAGTTGAAATGGGAACCGGCACGCAACGGCGAGCTCTTTCCCCACTTCTATGGAGCGTTGCCCGTCGGCGCCGCGTGCTGGGTGAGGCCATTGCCGCGGGACGCACACGGCTGCCATGAAATCGGAAAGGACGTGACCTAGTGCTGCCGGATCCGTTTCTTCTGGCCCGGTCTGTCCTGTTCCGTCTGGACCCGGAGAGGGCCCACGAGCTGACGCTCAAGTCGCTGCAGGCCGGCGTCTACCCTCGGCCCGGCCGCGCGGACGGCGAGCGACTGAGGCAGCGCGTGCTCGGCCTCGACTTTCCGAACCCCATCGGCATCGCCGCCGGCTTCGACAAGGACGCCCGCGTTCCAGATGCGGTGCTCGGCCTCGGCTGCGGCTTCGCCGAGGTCGGCAGCGTGACGCCAAAGCCGCAGACCGGCAATCCGACGCCGCGCGTGTTCCGCCTGGTGCGCGACGAGGCCCTGATCAACCGTCTCGGCTTCAACAACGCGGGTCACGCCGCGGCCCTCGAACGGCTTCGCGCCCGCAAGCCCAACGGCGTCGTCGGGGTCAATATCGGCGCCAACAAGGACGCCTCCGACCGCATCGCCGACTACGTGGCCGGCATCGAGGCCTTCTACCCTGTCGCCAGCTACTTCACCATTAATATCTCCTCTCCCAACACGCCGGGCCTCAGGGACCTGCAGGCGCCCAAAGCGCTCGACGACCTCCTCGGGCGGGTGATGGCGAAACGGGCGGCG
>CAYWBX010000452.1:0-3817 GCA_964456015.1 uncultured Hyphomicrobiaceae bacterium
ACAAGAACGACGAGGCAACGGCCGCCACCAAGACGCCGGATGGCTGGGTGCACACGGGTGACGCCGGCTTCATCGACAGTCGCGGTCACTTGCGGATCATTGACCGATCGAAGGACGTCGGGCGGCTGAACAACGGCGCGCTGTTCGCTCCGAAATATCTCGAGAACCGGCTGAAGTTCTACCCCGAGATCAAGGAAGCAGTCGCCTTCGGCAACGGGCGAGACTTTGCAACCGCCTTCATCAACATCGACCTGACCAGCGTCGGCAACTGGGCCGAGCGCAACAACGTGATCTACGGCAGCTATCAGGAGCTGGCCGGCCACCCGGAGGTCGCCAAGTTGATCCTCGCCCGCGTCGAGGAGCTCAACCGCTCGTTGGCGCAGGAGCCCATGGTTGCAGCGTCGCAGATCAGGCGGTTTTTGATCCTGCACAAGGAACTCGACGCCGATGACGGCGAGCTTACCCGCACCTTGAAGGTCCGGCGCGCGTTCATCGAGGAGCGATACATGCCGCTTGTGCGCGCGCTCTACGACGGCTCGAAGAGCTGCCATATCCGGACCGAGGTCACCTTCGAGGACGGCCGCAAGGGCGTGATCGAAGGCGACGTCCGTATCTATGACGCGGCAACGGTGGCCCCTGCAAGCACCCTGAAGGAGGCCGCGGAATGAACGATTGGACGCGGGCTGAGACGACCGTTGTGGCCTCGGCGCGGGAGCAGCCGGCCGGTACGCCCCCGGTCGCTGTCGAGACTGCGCATGCGGCCGGCGAGCCCCTGTTGTCGGTGGAGAACGTTTCGCTCTCCTTCGGCGGCGTCAAGGCGCTGTCTGACGTGTCCTTCGACATCCGCAAGGGCGAGATCCGCGCGATCATCGGCCCGAACGGCGCGGGCAAGACGTCGATGCTCAACGTCATCAACGGCTTCTACCATCCGCAAGAGGGCACGATCACCTTTCGCGGCGCCCGCCGCCAGCAGATGCGTCCCTACATCGCCGCCTCGCAAGGCATTTCTCGGACGTTCCAGAACGTCGCCTTGTTCAAGGGCATGACCACCCTCGACAACATCATGGTCGGGCGCACGCTCAAGATGCGTCGCGGCCTGATCATGCAGGGGCTGCGGCTCGCGCCCTTCGTTGCGGAAGAGGTCCGCCACCGCGAGGCCGTCGAGCGCATCATCGACTTCCTCGAGATCGAGCACATTCGCAAGACGCAGGTGGCGCGGCTTCCGTATGGCCTGCAGAAGCGCGTCGAGCTCGGCCGCGCCCTTGCCATGGAGCCGGATCTTCTCCTTCTCGACGAGCCGATGGCCGGCATGAACCTCGAGGAGAAGGAGGACATGAGCCGGTTCATCCTGAGCGCCAACGCGCAGCTCGGGATGACGATTGCGCTGATCGAGCACGACATGGGCGTCGTCATGGATCTTTCGGACCGGGTGGTGGTCCTGGACTACGGCCGCAAGATTGCCGACGGCACCCCGGACGAGGTCAAGCGCGACCAGAGGGTCATCGATGCCTACCTCGGCGTCTCGCATTAGCATCAGGAAGGCGGCATGAGCCTGCTCGGCCCATTCATTGAGGTTCTGATCGGCGGACTGCTCGCCGGCGTGCTCTATTCCTTGGTGGCGCTCGGCTTCGTGCTGATCTTCAAGGCATCCGGCGTCTTCAACTTCGCGCAGGGCGCCATGGTGCTGGTGGCCGGACTGGCGCTCGTGCGTTCGCTCGATTTCCTCGCGGCGCGGGGCGCACCGGTGTGGGCGGCCATCGCGCTGGGCCTTGTCTTTGCCGCTCTCGTCATGGCGGTCTGCGCCTTTGCGATCGAGAAATGGGTCCTCAGGCCGTTGCTCAATCAGGACGGCCTTACCCTGTTCATGGCGACGATCGGCGCCACGTTCGTCCTCGAGGGCCTCGCCCAGATGGTGTTCGGCTCCGACGTCTACCCCTTGCGCCTGTTTCCGACGGATGTGTGGATTGTCCTGGACGGCGTTTTCCCGGGCGGAATTCTGATCAACAAGCTCGACGTATGGGGTGGGCTGATCGCCGGCGCGCTGGTCGGCGGGCTCGCAATTTTCTTCCAGAAGACCAAGACCGGTCGCGCGCTGCGCGCGGTCGCGGATGATCACGCCGCGGCGCAGTCGGTCGGCATCCCGATCAGCTGGATCTGGTTCGTGGTGTGGCTTGTGGCCGGGCTCGTTGCGCTGGTGGCGGCGACGGTGTGGGGCACCAAGCTCGGCGTGCAATTCTCGATCACGTTCCTCGCGCTCAAGGCACTGCCGGTGCTCATCATCGGCGGCTTCACCTCGGTGCCGGGCGCGATCGTCGGCGGTCTCATCGTTGGCGCCGGCGAGAAGATCGCGGAAATCTATCTCGGCTCGCACATCGGCGGCGGCATCGAATACTGGTTCGCCTACGTGCTGGCGCTGGCGGTCCTGCTGGTGCGCCCGCAGGGATTGTTCGGCGAGAAAATCATCGAGCGGATCTGAGGGCTTGCGCCATGCTTTACCGCGAGACCGGTCAGTTCAAAACCAGCTACGTCGAGGACATGCAGATCTTCCCGATCCGCCAGGATCGGATCGGCATCGCGCTGTTGCTCGCCGTCGCGTTCGTCGGCGTGCCGCTGCTCGCGCATTTCCACGTCTGGCCGTTCAGATCGGAGTACCTGTTGCGGGCGATCCTCCTGCCGTTTCTCATTCTGTCGCTGGCGGCGATCGGCGTGAACATCCTCATCGGCTATTGCGGCCAGATCTCGCTTGGCTCGGGCGCCTTCATGGGGATCGGCGCCTACATGGCATATAAGTTCGGCACGGGCATGCCCGAGATCGGGCTGCCCCCGCTACCGGTCCTGGCAAGCATTCTGCTCGGCGGGATCTCGGCGGCGATCGTCGGCATCCTGTTCGGAATCCCGTCGCTGCGCATCAAGGGGCTCTACTTGGCGGTCGCCACGCTCGCAGCCCAGTTTTTCTTCGATTGGGTGTTCCTGCGGGTGAAGTGGTTCACCAACTACGCACCCTCCGGCTCGGTCTCGGCGCCCGACCTCGTGTTTTTCGGCTGGCTGGTGGATTCGCCGATCGAGAAGTATCTCCTCGCGCTCATGTTCGTGACGGTCATCGCGCTCATCGCCAAGAACTTGGCGCGCGGCAGCATCGGACGGCAGTGGATGGCGATCCGGGACATGGACATCGCCGCCGAGCTGATGGGGATCCGGCCGTTCTATGCCAAGCTCTCCGCGTTCGCCGTCTCGTCGTTCATCGTCGGCATTGCCGGGGCGCTCTGGGCCTTCGTTTATCTCGGCGCGTGGGAACCGCTTGCCTTCTCGATCGACCGCTCGCTGCAGCTTCTGTTCATGGTCATAATCGGCGGGCTTGGGACGATCCTCGGATCGTTCCTTGGCGCGGGCTTCATCCTGCTCGTCCCGATCTTTCTCAATCTGGTGCCGTCGGAGCTCGGCGTGCCGCTCTCGACCGAGACGATCTCGCACCTCGAGTTCATCATCTTCGGCAGCCTGATCTGCTTCCTGCTGATCAAGGAGCCGCACGGATTTGCGCGACTTTGGTCGCTTGCCAAGGAGAAGCTCAGGCTCTGGCCATTCCCCTATTGAGTGAGACAGCGCACGGCGGCGGTGAGCGGAGCGGCGCCGCCAGTGTGATCGAGAAGGCCCGCGGATCAAGGCCGGCGGCTCGCCGCGGCCACAATGAGGAGGAGAAAGCACGATGCGTAAGGTGTTAGGTATCGCGGTCGCCGCCGCGACGGCGACGGCGGCAGCCTCGTTGCCGGCGTTGGCGCAGGGCGGCGAGCAGTTCATTCCGATCCTGTCCTACCGGACC
>CAYWBX010000453.1:0-3816 GCA_964456015.1 uncultured Hyphomicrobiaceae bacterium
TGCGAGCCCGAGCGCACAGGGACACGCGATGATCAGCACCGAGACGGCCGCGATGAGCCCGAAGGTCACCCGCGGCTGCGGCCCCCAGATTGACCAGGCGACGAATGCCAGAAGGGCCACCGCGATTACGGACGGCACGAACCAGGCGGCAACCTGATCGGCAAGCCGCTGGATGGGGGCGCGGCTGCGCTGCGCGGCCGCCACCATCTGCACGATCTGCGCGAGCACGGTGTCGCGGCCGACCTTGTCGGCGCGCATGATGAACCCGCCGGACTGGTTCATCGTCCCTCCGATCACCTTGGCGCCGGGGGATTTGCTGACGGGCATCGCCTCGCCCGTCAGCATGGACTCGTCGATGGCGCTGCGCCCCTCGAGGATCTCGCCATCGACCGGGACACGCTCGCCGGGCCGGACCCTCAGCCGATCGCCGACACGGACCTGATCGAGGCTGACGTCCTCATCGTTGCCGTCGGGCTTGATCCGTCGCGCCATCTTCGGCGAGAGGTCGAGAAGAGCCTTGATCGCACCGCTTGTCCGCTCGCGTGCCCGAAGCTCAAGCACCTGCCCAAGCAGCACGAGAACGGTGATGACGGCGGCCGCCTCGAAGTAGACCGCGACCGAGCCGTCGTCTGCGCGCATCGACGCCGGGAACAAGCCCGGAGAGACGCTTCCCACGATGCTGTAGAGCCACGCGACGCCGGTGCCCATGGCGATCAACGTGAACATGTTGAGGTTGCGGGTCTTGAGCGAGGCCCAACCGCGCTCGAAGAACGGCCAGCCGGCCCACCACACCACCGGCGTCGCCAGCGCAAGTTGAATCCAGTTGGACGTCTGCTGGCCAAGCCACTGATGGAGCCCGGTCAGATGGCCGCCCATCTCCAGCGCAAATACGGGCAAGGTGAGCGCGAGGCCGATCCAGAGCCGTCTCGTCATATCGGCGAGTTCCGGATTGGGTCCGCTGTCGGCGGAGACCAACTCGGGCTCGAGGGCCATGCCGCAGATCGGGCAGGCACCGGCACCCTGCTGACGGATCTCGGGATGCATCGGGCAGGTGTAGATCGCGTCCGCACGGGTGAGTGGCGCGGGTCGCGTCTCGGGCTTCAGATATTTGGCCGGATCCGCGATGAATTTCTCCCGGCACCGGGCCGCGCAGAAATAGTAGACGTGCCCCTCATGCGTATGCCGGTGTTTCGCCGTCTGCGGGTCGACGCTCATGCCGCAGACCGGGTCTTTCGCTTTGGCGTCGGCAGCCCCTTCGATCCGGGCGGATGGCTGATGACCCTGGTGCTGGCAGCAACCGTGTGACTGGGATTCGTGATGTGCCATGCCCCTTCTCCCTGTCGCGATCGCGGCGTCCACCCTTCTTCTATACCCCACCGGGGTATTGTACAAATTTGACACATATACCCGGTGAGGGTATCTGTCAACCATGCACGCTTCGACCAAATCCGCCCGCTTGAAGAGCCTGAGCCGCATCGAGGGTCAGGTCCGCGGCCTCGCCCGCATGGTCGAGGAGGATCGCTACTGCATCGACATCATCACCCAGATTGCGGCGGTGCGCGCGGCGCTCGCGCGCGTCGAACACCCGATCCAGCGCGAACACGTCCAGCATTGCGTCCGCCACGCCATGACAAGCGGCGACAAGGCCGATCAGGAGCAGAAGATCGAAGAACTCATCGCCGTTCTCTCTCGCACGCGAGGCTGAGACGGCGCCTCGCCGGCATTGGGCGAACAGCTTGTAGGCCGCACACGCCCCGCAAATTTGGCATCAGCTGACCGCTGCCGCGTCGTGTCCTGCTCGAAGCTTGTAACTGGGCGATGCCATCGACTGCCGGGCGCCGCCGAAGGAGATCGCTCGCCACGGCATCGAGAAGCCGTCGGCATGCGAAGCCGCAAGAGCCCGCAGGGAGATGCGCCCCGTGCCGGCGACGCGGACGAACGGCAAACCCGGGTGGTTGGCGAGAGGAAAACTTTCTCGGCAAGTTGCCCGCCGCATGCTTGTGGCCGGAGCGCTTGCCGTCGCAAGACGCGAAAGCGGCGATCGCACGCAGGAGGCGGTACGAGACGTAGGTCGGACGGTCCTCGCGCCCCGGTGTACGCAGCCTCGCTGCTTTGACGGCGAGACTCCAATAGCAAGAAGCCCGGGGCTGCCGTGGGACGGACATATCCAGAATCCAGAATGTCGTGTCCCATCCGCTGAGTCACGGCGACGTCCCGCAAATAATGCTCAAAAGACACTGCATGCGCCAATTGCTTGAGCGCAGCCGCAAGCGACAAACCGCCCCCGAAGCGCAGGTGCGGCAAGCGCGAAGCTTCGGGTTTTCGGATGCCAGCGAACTCACCGCCAGACCGTCCTGACGCACCTCAGGAAGCACAGAACCGAACTCGTCAAAATGGCGGAAAAGGCATCCGCCACACTAGCATCCATGACCGTCCGCGGGTTTCCAATTAAGCATTGGAAACGCTACGATTTATCTATCCGAGCGTCCACGATCGTCCTTGCCTGACCATGGAAATCCGCTACCTGTGCTGGGGACAGTGCTGGGGATGACGGAGCAAGGGTCATGGCGCGGTCGCTCACAAGCTGACGGTGAGAAAGGCCGAGGCGCTCGCCACGCCTGGGCGCCACGCAGATGGCGGAGGGCTCTATCTCGACATCTCGTTGACTGGCTCCAAGTCCTGGGTGTTCCTCTATCGCAGCCCGGTTCACCGCACGATCCGAAACGGCAAGCCGGTCGGCCGCTCGCGGGAGATGGGACTGGGATCATTCGGTACTGATCAGCGGGACCGGATTTCGCTTGCCGCTGCGCGCGCTCTTGCCGAGGACGCCCGGCGCCTGATCAGGGCCGGTCGCGACCCGCTCGACGAGCGCCATCGCCCTCTGCCGCTCGCTGTCCGCATCCCGACCTTCGGCGAGATGGCGGACCGGTATGTTGCCGCGATGGAAGGCCAATGGCGGAACCAAAAACACCGGGCGCAATGGCGCATGACGTTGGAGCAATATGCCAGGCCAATGCGCGCACTTCCGGTCAACGAGATCACCGTCGAACACGTTCTGGCCGTCCTCAAACCGATCTGGCAGTCGGTTCCAGAGACTGCGGGGCGCCTTCGGGGACGCATCGAGCGCGTCCTGAATGCCGCCAAGGCTGCCGGATACCGGACAGGCGAGAACCCGGCGGCATGGCGCGGCCACCTCGAAAACCTCCTCCCAAGGCACGATACGTCGAGACGCCGCCACCATCCGGCGATGCCTTGGGCCGACATTCCGCGGTTCATGGGCCTGCTGCGCCAGCGCGACGGCGTGGCTGCGCGCGCAGTCGAGTTCTTGGTGCTGACGTGTGCTCGCTCGGGCGAGGTTCGCGGCGCGCTTCGCGACGAATTCGACCTTGAGGCCAAGGTCTGGACCATACCCGGGTTCGACGAAGCCACCGGTCGTCGGATGAAGGCGGGCCGCGACCATCGCGTGCCGCTCGTGCCGCGCGCCGTTGAGATCGTGGAGGAGCTGATGAAGTTGCCGGGCACGGAGCTGGTGTTTCCCGGCCGACGCGCGGGCGCCCCGCTTTCCGACATGAGTCTGTCGGCCGTTCTGCGTCGGATGAAGATCCCGAGCGGAGTGGCGTCGATCCATGGCTTCCGATCGAGCTTCAAGGATTGGGCGAGCGAGACGACAAGTTTTCCCAATGAGCTGTCCGAAGCCGCGCTGGCGCACGTGGCTGGCGACAAGACGGAGCGCGCCTACCGACGAGGTGATGCTCTCGAGCGGCGCCGGGAGCTGATGATGGCGTGGGCGCAGTACTGCGACGGCGGCAGCTCCAA
>CAYWBX010000454.1:0-3791 GCA_964456015.1 uncultured Hyphomicrobiaceae bacterium
GGAGCCGAAGCCGTCCTCGATCGTCGTCGTCATCGACACCGCGTTGCCGGTGCCATCGACGATGGCGATGTGGCTCGTCCCCGCCGCCTCGGCGCTTGCGTCGTGTCCGCGCGCAAGGCGCGCGGCGCCCGGCGGCAGACCCGGGTACGTCCGCTTCAGGGTTCGCTCCGGATCGATCAGCCGGCGGCGCTCGTCGATGTAGGCAGGGGCGAGAAGCCCTGCCGGAACCGCCACGAAGTCGCTGTCGGCGACATGCCAGTTGCGATCGGCGAAGGCGAGCCGCAACGCCTCGCCGGCCAGATGCACGGCACCGGGCGCAAGGGCCGAGGATGGCGAGCGGCCGAGATCGAAGCCTTCGAGCAGCATCAGCGCCTGGCCGACGGCAATGCCGCCGCTCGACGGCGGGCCCATCGAACAGACGCGGGAGCCGCGGTAGGGGGCGCAGACGACGGGCCGCTGCTTTGCCGCATAGGCGGCAAGGTCGTCGAGCGTCATGTCGCCGGGAGAGCGCGCCGCGCCGGCGACCGCCGCGACGATCGCCTCGGCGATCGGGCCGGTGTAGAACGCCTCGGGGCCGTCGGCGGCGAGGCGGCGCAGCGTCCGGGCGTAGTCCGGATTGCGCAGCACGTGTCCGACCGGCCAGGCCTTGCGCTCGCCATCGAAGAAATAGGCCCGCGCCGCGGGCGAGAAGGCGTCCGCACCCTCCATCGCAAGCAGGGCATGAAGGCGCGGCGACACCCGGAAGCCGCTCTCGGCGAGCCGGATCGCCGGCGCGAACAGGCCGCTCCAGGGCAGACGACCATGTGCCCGGTGGGCGAGCTCCAAGAGACGCACTACGCCGGGCACCCCGACCGCCAGGCCAGAGCGCATCGCCTCCCGAAACGGAAGCGGGCGTCCGTTGCGCAGGAAGCGATGCGGCCGGGCCGCCGCGGGTGCGGCCTCGCGCCCGTCGTAGCTCGCAAGCGTCCGTGTGGCGGCATCCCAGTGGAGGAGGAAGGCGCCGCCGCCGAGGCCCGAGGATTGCGGCTCGACGAGGCCCAGGACAAGCTGCACCGCGATCGCCGCGTCGACGGCGGAGCCGCCGGCACGGAGCACCTCACGCCCAGCCTCGGCGGCGTAGGGATTGGCGGCGACCACCATATGGCGCTGCGCGGTCGCCGGTCCCGCGTCGGCGCGGAACCATCGGGGGCTCGCCGCCTCTGGCGCATCGGGGCTGCGCTGTGCCGCGACGGGCGGGGCGGAAGCCGTCAGGGTGATTGCTCCGCAGACGAGCGCAGCCAAGAGCCGGACGTCGGCGCGGCGCTTCGGCGGAGCGAGGCCCATGGTTCGGGCCATCAAAGCTCGGCGATCATGGCGTCCTGCGCCCGCCGCGCCGCAAAGATCGGCGTCGTCTCATCGGGCGCAACGGTCTCGAGCGTCAAGAGCTCGCCCTTGGCGACGGGCCGCCTCACCCTGGCGCCCTTGGCGAGCCCGATGGGCAGCGCCTTCCTGGCCCGGGCGTCGGCCCGCGACAACGCGAAGCCGCGATAGCAGTACTCGCCGATGGAATCGAGCATCTCGCCAGGCTTGAGGTCGCGCTTGGCGACGCACCCGACCTCCGCCGCCGGCACCGGCAGCGGCTGCATGTGGCATTCGCCGAAAAGCACGGCTGCCGCCGCCGAAAGGGGGACCTCCAGGCTCGTCAGATGGTAGGGCCGGAAGAAGCTGTAGTAGGGGCCGGGACCGAGGTGCAGGTCGCGCATGCGCTCGCGCACACGCGGATGACGCATCTCGGCCACGACGAAGACGCCCGGCGCCACACCCTTCGCCACTGAGAAATCGACCACGCCCCGGCGCGACAAGAGGCCGCCGTCCTCCCTGGGGCAGAAGAACGCGTGCAGCTCCTCCCTCGGCGCCGCCGGGCCGTGCATTCCCGGGATGTCGGGGACAAGCCCGGTCGCGTTGGCGATGGCGACCATCTCGACCATGGTTTTGGAGCCGTCGACGAACTCGACCAGCATCCGCGGGTTCATGTTCCTGCGCTGCGCCTCCTCCCGGTAATCGTCCGGGATGGCATCCGTGCGGAACGGATTGTTCTTGCCCTTGCCGGCCGCGACCACGGGATAGCCGAGCGCCTTGACAAAGCGGATCAACTCCATCGCCGCCGTCTCATCGCCGGCGCCGAGCGTGTAGACCACGCCCGCCGCGCGCGCGCGGCAGGCAAGATAGGCGCCCGCCGTCACGTCGGCCTCGACGTTCATCATGACGATGTGCTTGCCGGCGTCGATTGCAGCCAGCGCCGCAGCGGCACCGGCGCTCGGGTTGCCGGTCGCGTCAATGACGACGTCGACCTCCTCGGCGCGGCAGACCGCCTCGGCTTCCCCCGTGACAGCGAGCCGACCGCGCGTGATGGCGTGCGCGAGGTCGTGGGCGCGGCTTGCAACCTCCATGCGGCGGCATCCGTCGCCGGCGAGCTTCACCGCCGCCTCGACCCGCTCCGGCCGCACGTCGCAGGCCGCGACGATCTCCATTCCCGGCATCTGTGTGATCTGGACGAAGAGATCGGTGCCCATCTGCCCGGCGCCAATCACGCCGACGCGGATGGGGCGACCGGCGCGCTCGCGCTCCGCCAGCGCCTCGGCGAGCGGCAACCGCCCCCCGGCAACCCCTGCCGATCCATCTGCTGCCATCGACTCGCTCCGCCAACGGTTTGCCGCAACTCTTCGCGATCCGGCCTCGGCTGAGACTTGCGCATCGTCCAGCCGACGGCAACAGGTGTTCGCACCTTCGCGTATTCCTACGCGCTCGGCTGTCGTCAAGTTGCGCCACCTGACGCATCCGTGATAGACCCCTGCGACAGTCCCGCGCCTTTTGCGATGTGCGCCGCGCGGGGGCACGCCGAGCCACGCCTGGATCGACCCGGTCCAAGCAGCGGCAAGGCGTCGTGTGGCCACGTGGCGGAGTGGTGACGCAGCGGACTGCAAATCCGCGTACCCCGGTTCAATTCCGGGCGTGGCCTCCAACTACTTGTCAGTGCGGTGCTTGGGCGGTGGCGGGACGACGATCGGAACTGGTCGTGTTCCCGCATTTGCCCATGTTGGTTTCGAGCGCTGCGGGCGCGCGCGGCCGCTCGGCGCCGGGAGAGACTTCGGGGACACCCGCCCGCAACCAGCCGGGCCAGCGTCAAACTGGATTTGCACTCCTTCGGCTGCACTTTTTTCCTGGAACCGCGCTTTCCCGGAACCGCCGATGGCAGCGGCGCGAGACCGTCTCGGCGGGCGGGTTCCCGGACATCGGTGGGGACGCGCGGCGATCGGTTGGCAAAGGCCCCTCGCATCTCATTTGAGATGCAGCAAGGCGCCGCCTCGGCCGCTGCCATTGTCTCTAACGGCGGCCGGCGACAGGGGCGGGGAGAGGGCGCCCGGAGCGTCGCGCGGCATGTCGCTCCATGGCCGAGACGGGGCGGGATCAATCCAGTCGGGAGGTCGCCGTGAGCCATCCGGGCAATCGACAGATCGCGGACAAGCTGCGGGAAATGGCCGACCTCCTCGAAGTCCAGCATGAGGACGGCTACCGGATTCAGGCGTTCCGCCGCGCCGCGCGGACGGTCGCGGAGCTTGCCGAGCCCGTGGAGGAGATCGTCAAGAGGGGTGGCGCCGACGCGCTGATGGAGCTCCCCGGCATCGGGCGCGGCATCGCCGAGGCGATCCTCGAGATCGTCGAGACCGGCCGCTGGTCGAAGCTCGATCGCCTCACCGGCGTGCTCGATCCCGTTCTCATCCTGCAGACCGTGCCGGGCATCGGTCCGGAAC
>CAYWBX010000455.1:0-3778 GCA_964456015.1 uncultured Hyphomicrobiaceae bacterium
AAGGACGAAAGTGCCGCCCGCGAATTCGAAATCAAGGCCAGCCAGTAGCGCAAGCAACTCGACGCGCGCATCGCGCCGAAGCAGAAGCAGGCCGAGGCCCTGGCTACGGAAGCGCGGACGCAGGCAGAGCGTCGATTGTCGCCGGTGCTGTCGCGCTTCGGCATCAAGCCGGCGCCGGCCAAGCGCGCACCGCGAAAGTCCGCGGTCGCGAAGCGGACGCGCCGGGCTGCTTGAGGTCGAAGTAGAAACGCCCCGGGCTCCGGGGCGTTTTGCTTTTCTGCGGTGAGGTTTTCGCGGCCAAGGCCGCTCCTATCCTGCGGTGCGGTGGAAGTGGGGCAGGGGGTTCGGCGATAATTGTTCGCTCGCGCGGCTTCTGTCTTTGGCGGGATGCCGCGTATTTGGTTGCCGCCCTGCGTCCAGGACCCCATGACCGCCCGCATTCTCGACGGCAAGCGCATCGCCGACGCATTGCTCGACGACCTGGCCGCCCGCGTTCAGGCGCGTGTCGACGTTGGTCGGGCGCGGCCGGGACTGGCGGTGATCCTGGTTGGCGAAGATCCGGCCTCCGCCGTCTACGTGCGCAACAAGCGCCGTGCCTGCAAGAAGGTCGGCATCAAGGCCTACGATTACGATTTGCCGGCCGACACCGGCGATGCCGACATCGCCTATTCCCTCAATCCGGATCTGGCCGCTTCGGTCATGGAGGATCCGAATCTTCAGCTGATCGAAGGACCGACGCTCGCCATCCAGTATCTGGCCTTCAACCTGAATCCCGAGCGCGGCGGCCCGGTGTCCAACCAGCAAGCGCGGCAGGCGATGCTCTACGCGATCAACTACGACTCGATCATCGAGAACATTCTTCTCGGTGCAGCGGTGCGCCCAGCATTGCCGATTCCGTTGCCGCTCCCAGGGTCGGAAGCGATGCTCGAAAAGGCCTACACCTACGACCCCGAGCGAGCTCAGCAGCTTTGGGACGAATCGGGTGTCGGTGAGGTCGAGATCGAAATCACGTATGACTCGGATAGCGTTGGCGAAGGTGGCGTCAACCTCGAGACGCTGGCCACTGCGATCAAGTCCGATCTGGAAGCGATCGAGGGACTCACGGTGCGGCTCGCGCCGCTGCCGGGTGTCGAGCGCATCGGCAACTTCCGTGCTGGCGACTTCCAGGCGACCATTTCGCCCTGGACACCCGACTATCCAGATGTGGATACCTTCGCCACCCCATTCTTCCGGACCGATACCGCGGCCGCGCGCCGGGTGGGATTCTCGAATCCAGAGGTCGACGCGCTGCTGGACCAGGGCTTGGCCGAAACCGATCCGGAGGCACGTGAAGCGATCTACCAGCAAATCCAGGAACTGGTGCTGCCGGTATCACCATATGCCGTGCTCTATCAGCCGACGGACCGGAAGCCAGCGAGCATCGCTGTGCAGGATGTCACCGTCCATCCGATGTACATCCTGAATCTACGCAACGCCAGCAAGACCGAGTAGGCTGCGGCCGCGCAATTTCGACCTCGAGAGGGCGGGCACCAGCACCGGTTGCCCGCCCTCTCCTACCGTCTTGGCGTGGTAGGGTTTGCCCCCTATGGGACTGTGGAGATATATCGCGTATCGCTTCATGCAGGCGCTGGTGGTGCTCTTCTTCGTGAGCATCGCCACCTTCGTGCTGATGCACGCAGTGCCGGGAGATCCGCTCAACGCGGTCATCGGCGAACGCCAGGCCGATCGGCCAGAGGTCCGGGCAGCGCTGGAGCGCCAGTACGGCCTGGATCGTCCCCTGCCAGTTCAGTACTTGTATTACGTCAAGAATCTGCTCCGCGGCGACATGGGAACGACCATCACCGACCGGAAAGATGTCCGAGAGGAACTCGGCAAGGTCGTGCCAGCGACGATCGAACTGGCGACGGCAGCGATGTTCTTCGCCATTATGGTTGGAGTGCCACTTGGCATCGCAGCCGTCAAGCAAGGCAAATGGCCCGACCACGTTGCCCGATTCGTTTCGCTCATCGGGACATCGATCCCGGTCTTCTGGCTCGGCTTGCTGCTCGCCTACCTCGTGACCTATCGCTTTCGACTTCTGCCGCGGTCGGGGCAGCTCGATGTGGGCATGCGAAAACCCCCGCACGTCACGGGTTTCATTTCGGTCGACGCCCTCATCGCCGGCGACATGGACGTCTTCTGGAGTCTCGTTCGACACATCATCCTGCCGGCCATCGTACTCGGCGCCTTCGCCATGGGCATCATCTCCCGGATGCTGCGATCGTCGCTCGTCGCCGCCCTGAACGATGACTACGTCCGCACGGCCAGAGCCAAGGGAGTCAGCGAATACAAAGTCGTTCGCGGCCATGCGCTTCGCAACGCTCTGATTCCGACTGTGACCGTGATCGGGCTGACGTTCGCAAGTCTCCTGGCCGGTGCTGTCTTGACCGAAACGATCTTTTCGTGGCCGGGACTCGGCCAGTTCGCCGTTCGAATGGCGCTCAAGCTCGACTATCCGGGCTTGATCGGCGTCACGCTGGTCGTCGCCGTGGTCTACATCTTCGTGAATTTCATAGTCGACGTGCTCTATGGCGTCCTCGACCCGCGCATTCGAGTGCGATAGGAACCAACAGCCGTGGCCTCGGTTACCTCCGCCATCACCACCGTCGAACTCGCGGAAATGGGAACGATGCCCAAGCATCGATCCCAGCTCGGCATGGTGGCGCACACGCTGCTGCGCGAACCGGTTGCGCTGGCCGGCATGATCATCGTGCTCGGATGGCTCGTCCTGGCGATCATCGCGCCGATCCTGCCGATCGAGAATCCGAACTACGTGCAGATGGATCGCAAATTGCAGGCCCCCTCGTGGGATCACCCGTTCGGGACCGACGACGTTGGTCGCGATCTGGTCAGTCGCGTAATCTGGGCTGCGCGGGTATCGGTGCCCGCAGGGCTCCTGGTCGTCGCCGTGACCGCCACGATCGGCTGTACCGTCGGGGCCATCGCCGGTTACACCGGCGGGAAGGTCGACGGGCTCATCATGCGAATTTGCGATGCGGTCCTGTCGTTTCCCTCGATCATTCTCGCCATGGCCATTGCCGCGGCGCGCGGCGGACCCGGCCTCTCCAACGCAATGATCGCGGTGATTTTGGTGCTCTGGCCCGAGTATGCTCGCCTGATGCGCGGTCAGGTGCTCACGATCAAGGAAAACGAATTCGTCACTGCCGCCCGCTCGATCGGGACCTCGAATCAACGAGTGCTGTTTCGCCACATTCTCCCCAGCACCGACGCCCCGATCGTCGTCAAGGCCACGCTCGATGTCGGCGCCGCAATCGTCCTGACCGCTGGATTGAGCTTCATCGGCATCGGGGCAGTTCCGCCGACGGCAGAATGGGGCGCCATGGTCAACCAAGGGGCAAAGGTTGGGCTCCAGTACTGGTGGTACTCGACGTTCCCCGGCATCGCGATCCTGACCATCGTGATGGGTCTGAACTTCTTCGGCGACGGCTTGCGCGACGCCCTCGATCCGAAACGCCGCCGCCGTTGAACGATCAGGGGCGTTGCAGGATCGAGAAGATCATCAAGCGGCTGGGCCTCGACGCCGAGATCATCTCGACGCCAGACGGCGTTCCGACGGTGGAGCGGGCAGCTGCGGCGCTGGGCGTGGCCACCGATCGCATCATCAAGACCCTCGTCTTCATGACACCGAGCAATAAGCTCGTCGTCGGCATCGGAGCCGGAACGAGTCGAATCGACCGTCGCCGCCTTGCTGCCGAGGTCGGAACAGACTCGCTCGTGA
>CAYWBX010000456.1:0-3771 GCA_964456015.1 uncultured Hyphomicrobiaceae bacterium
AGATCAGCGGTCGCTTCGAGGCGGCCAGCAGCTTCGCCGCCGCCTCGAAGGCGTCCTCGTCGATCGCTGGCGTCTGGCGCACCACCTTCTCGTCGTCGAGCGCCACTTGCGCCGCCCGCTTCCACACATCCCAGCCGCATTCGATACCGACCGGCCCGGGCACGCCCGAAAGAAGCTGCCGGAACGCCTCCTTGGTCTTCGGTCCCGCGTCCTCCGGACCGTTGATGTGCTCGGCCCACTTGGTGAGCGTCCTCATGATGCCGAGCTGGTTCGGGATCTCGTGCAGGAAGCCAAGCCCCTTGCCGATGCGCGCCTCGAAGATCTGACCCGAGATGGCGAGAACCGGCGCACCGAGCGACTGCGCGGTTGCCAGCGCCGTCGTGGTGTTGAGGAACCCCGGTCCCGGCACGACGCAGTAGGCCTGCGGTCTGCCGGTCGCCAGCGCCGCACCAAGCGCCATGTAGGCGGTCGCCTGCTCATGCCGCGCATTGATCGGCCGGATCGCCTGTCCGATCCGCGCCAACGCATCGAAGAAGTCGTCGTTTTGCACCCCGGGCAGACAGTAGAGCGTGTCGATGCCGTTGGCGATCAGTGTCTTGATGACGCTTTCGGCTGCATTGAGCCTGGCGAGATTGGTTGCTGCCATGGGATCGGGTCTCCCGCTCTCCGAATGCTTGAAAGGAGGTCGCCGCGCGCCTTGACGGCGGCCGCGACCGTCGCACGGTTTCGTTCCATTGGCCAGCAACGCCGGCGGATCCGGACTATCCGGCCATGGTGAGTCCGCCCGAGACCGAAATCACCTGGCCCGTGATGTAGGCCGCATCGTCGCTGGCGAGGAATGCGATGATGCCCGGCAGATCGTCCGGCTGCCCAAGGCGCTTTAAGGGAATGCCGCGTTTGAGGCCCTCGTAGGCGCGCTCTCCCTGCTCGCCCGCGCCCAGGAACTCGCGCAGAAGCGGCGTATCGGTCGGCCCCGGACAGACGCAGTTGACCGTAACGCCTGCACGAGCCATCTCACGTGCCATCGTCTTCGTGAACGCGATCAGGCCGCCCTTACACGCGGAATACACTGCCTCCATGGACGAACCGACGCGGCCGGCGTCCGAGGCGATGTTGACCACGCGCCCCCGCCTCCTCGCCTGCATCCCCTTGAGCACCGTATGATGCAGGTTGAGCGGTCCGTAGAGATTGATGGCGACGATCTTCTGCCAGATCGCCGGGTCGGTATCGAGAAAGTAGGCGAATTTGTCCCAGCCGGCGTTGTTCACCAGGATGTCGGTTGCGCCGCACTTCGATTCGAAGGCTGCAACCGCTGCCGCGACTGCCGCATAATCCGTGATATCGACCGCATGGGCGCTGGCCCCGTTGCCGATCTCGGACGCGACTCTCTCGGCCGCCTCGGCCCGCAAGTCGAAGACGCCGACCTTGCACCCTTCCTCAGCAAGCCGCCGGCAGATCGCGGTTCCGATGCCGCCGGCGCCGCCGGTCACGATTGCCGCCTTGCCCTTCAGTCCACGCATGGACACCCCTTCGAGCTCAAGTTCCGATATGACAAGAAAGCCTAGCGCCGGGAAACGGCCGCGGCCAGCCGCAGAATGACGCCTGATGACCGCGGCGGCGACACAAGACAAGACCCAGGGCGGCCGATCGCCGCGCCGGACGGCGGTGCGGGATTTCGGGCGGAGACCTCGCCGCGCCGGAGACCCCGTGCCAGCAACCCGCTGTTCCGGCACAGAGGTCCCGTCAGATGCCGAGCGTCGCGATCCGCCCCAATTTTCGCCGTGCGACCGGCCTATGCGAAGATCAGGGGGCTTGAGGCCACATCAGGGGATTGCGCATGCGCTGTCTCGTCACGGTGATCGCCGGCTTGCTGCTGGCGGTATCGGCCAACACTGCGGCCGCGGAAGAGAAAGTCCCGCAGGAGGTCGTCTCTATGAGCGGCGAGGAGATCCGGCAAAGCTTCGCTGGCAAGAGCCTCGCCGGCGTCTACCCGAGCAATCAGCTCTGGTCCGAGCACATTTTCGCGGACGGCCGGACCGATTACCGCGAGGGCGGCAAACACTGGCAGGGGGAATGGTGGGTGACCGAGCAGGAGTTCTGTTTCCGCTATCCCTTGCCGGGCAACGGGGGGTGTTTTCGCGTCGTCCGGGTGAACCGGAATTGCTTTGAACTCTACGAGACCCTCGGCATGCCAGGGCGCGCCGAGGCGCCATGGTCCCCCGCCGCAGGCTGGAACGGGCGCATGTGGCTCGCGAGCGAGCCGCCGACCTGTCCCGAGCGGCCTGTCAGCTGACATCCGGCGGGTTGACGGCGAGCAGCGGAGCGATCAGACCGGCAAGCAGGCGCGCCGTCGCCACCTCCTCGGCGCCGTACTGCCCTTGCGTGCCGGACAGATTGAGCGTTCCGAGCCGACGGCCCGAGACCCTCACCTGGGCGTTGAGAATGGCCGTGATGCCGAGCGCAAAGAGCCTCTCGTGATCGGCGAACGCGCGCCGGATGGAGTCCGCGTCGGCCGCCAGGAAGCAGCCATCCGCGGCCATGACCGCGTGATTGAGGGTGTAGGCGGCAAGCGACTTGCGTCCGCCGACGGGATAGGCGGGGTCGCTCGAATAGAGCCGGACCACCTCTCCCGCCGGCTCGTCGTACCTGAGCACGGTCAGCATCCGGAAGCCGCACGTCGCCTGGGCGATTGTCGCGACCGCGGCGAAGGCTGTCGCGGCGGGCTCCTCGCCGACAGCGCGCAGCACCTCGTCGATATGGGCGCGAGTGAGCTTCATGCCGCCTCCTTCTTGCGCGGTCGCGAGACAAGCGTGCCGCCCGCGCTGCCCTCGCACAGGCCGGACGCCTCACCGGATGCGATGACGGCCGAGCTCTCCTCCCTTGAACCGCCAGCGTACCAGAAACACCTGCACGCCACCGAGGACGGCGAGGAACGACGGGATGAACACAAACGTGAAATGCCACGTCGCATCCGAGAGGGGAATGAGACCGTCAGAGAACAGCAGCGACGTCGACACGAAGGACCAGAGATAATCAAAAACTCCGTAATACATGAGGTAGTAGACCGCGTAGAACTCCAGGATCGAAAAGAAGAACTGATAAGCGAAGGGCCAGTCCTGGTCCCAGTGGAAGCGCTGGATCTGGATATAGACGACATCGAGGATCAAGCCGAGAATCAGAATGAGTGTGATGAACAGAAACGGGTAGTAGAAAACCGACTGCGTGACGGGCGGCGGCCACTGCCATGCGGACTGGTACATGGCGAACAGGAACGTCACCGGCAAACCGATGAACACGTAGAGCAGAAGCCGCGTGTGCCAGCGACCGAGAAGCGTCGGGATCATGGTTCAATGCTCTCGTCTGATGTGACGGCTCGAGGCTCGTGTGCGCGCGCCGCGGTCGGCCGGGGTGTTGTCATGGCGACCTGCCCAGGCACCACTTGACCCATTGTGTCGCCGACCTGATCGGTCCGAGCCGCGAGACGCCGGGCGCGCCCAGAAGCGCCATGTGGTCGACGGAACGCAGCGCCGCATACTGCAGGCCAAGGAAACTGTCGACCGCCGCATAGGGTCCGTTGGCCGTCACGACGCCCGCGGCCCAGACGTGCCCGCGTCCGTTCTGCAGTCCGGGAATCTCGAAGGCGGTGTTGACGGCGAGCCCCGAGAGCCTCAGCTCGGCGCCCTCGCCGGCGGCCTTGTTTCTTGCGAGATCGTAGGTGCGGATCAGGTCGTCGATGAGAGGGGTCTCGTCGATGCGCGCGACGAGGCCGGT
>CAYWBX010000457.1:0-3752 GCA_964456015.1 uncultured Hyphomicrobiaceae bacterium
GTGCAATGTCCTGAGATTCTGACGATGCTTTCAGGCACGGCAGAATTCCCAGGCCCCGAACCAATGCCGGACGATCTCGAAGGACTTCTCGCCACCGATCGCTTGCGGGCCGCGTTCGGCCGCATCGCCTGCTTCTACGACGGCGGACACATCGTCGAGGAATGACCAGCATGGCGTTTCTCCCGACGGGGACGCCGCCGGCAAGCGACATGCAACAAAAAACAGGGCTCCGTGCGGAGCCCTGTTCCCAGAGATCGATTCTAAACGCCGAGATCACGCATTCATCGAATTATAGAAGTCGGCGTTGTTCTTCGTCTGCTTCAGCTTGTCGATCAGGAACTCGATGGCGTCCATGGTGCCCATCGGATTGAGGATGCGCCGCAGCATCTGGCTCTTCCTCAGCTGATCCTTCGGCAGCAGCAGCTCGTCCTTGCGGGTGCCCGAGCGCGCCACGTCGATCGCGGGGAACACACGCTTGTCCGAGACCTTGCGGTCGAGGATGATTTCGGAGTTACCCGTTCCCTTGAACTCCTCGAAGATGACCTCGTCCATGCGCGAGCCGGTGTCGATCAGAGCCGTCGCGATGATGGTGAGCGAGCCGCCTTCCTCGATGTTGCGCGCTGCGCCGAAAAACCGCTTCGGCCGCTGCAGCGCGTTCGAGTCGACACCGCCCGTCAGCACCTTGCCGGACGAGGGAACGACCGTGTTATAGGCGCGGCCGAGGCGCGTGATCGAATCGAGCAGAATGACGACGTCGCGCTTGTGCTCGACAAGGCGCTTCGCCTTCTCGATGACCATCTCCGTCACCTGCACGTGCCGCGATGGCGGCTCGTCGAAGGTCGAAGAGATGACCTCGCCCTTCACCGTCCGCTGCATGTCCGTCACCTCCTCCGGACGCTCGTCGATCAGAAGCACGATCAGGAAGCATTCCGGATGGTTGGCGGTGATGGACTTGGCGATGTTCTGCAACAGCACCGTCTTGCCGGTGCGCGGCGGCGCAACGATCAGCGCGCGCTGGCCTTTGCCGATCGGCGCCACGATGTCGATGACACGAGGCGAGAGATCCTTGATCGTCGGATCGTCGACCTCCATCCGCAGCCACTTGTCCGGATAAAGCGGCGTCAGGTTATCAAAATGAACCTTGTGCTTTGAGGTCTCGGGGTCCTCGAAGTTGATCTTGCTGACCTTGATCAGCGCAAAGTACCGCTCGCCCTCCTTGGGGCCCCGGATATGCCCCTCCACCGTGTCGCCGGTGCGCAGCGCGAAGCGGCGAATCTGCGAAGGCGAAACATAGATGTCGTCAGGGCCCGGAAGATAGTTGGCGTCCGGCGACCGCAGGAAGCCGAAGCCGTCCTGCAATACCTCCACGACGCCGATGCCGACGATGTCGACCTCCTTGGCCGCAAGCTGTTTGAGCGTCGCAAACATCAGCTCCTGCTTGCGCATGGTCGAGGCGTTCTCGACGCCCACCTCCTCGGCAAACGCCAGCAGCTCCGTCGGGGACTTGGACTTCAAGTCCTGCAGCTTGATCTCTTTTCTCTCCCTCACAGGTGCCGCGGGCACCGTCTCCGGCGTCACGGGCTGCTCTTGGGCGGTGGTATTGTCTTGCATGGGAAGTACTCTCGGGATCTGGCACGGCGGCGCGCGCGACCTAGTCCGGTCGGACGAGCAAGTTGCAGGGCCGTGACACAGGAGACATCAGAGGCGGGCGACACCACCAGCGTTTGGGAGGCGCTTGGCCGCCTGCTGCGCAGCGCGTCAGACAGGCATCCGCTCCGACCGCATCAATCGAGAGGTGAAGCTTCGGCGTCGATGGCCGCTAGATAAGCCTTCGGCACGAGAATGTAAAGAGCCAAATCGCCTGAAATCAGAACGGTTTGACGATTACGAGGATGACGATGCCGATCATCAACAGCGTCGGGACCTCGTTGACGATGCGCCAATGGCGCTGAGACCTGTCATTCCGATCCTCGGCAAAGGCGCGCGTAGCGGCTGACAGATAGCCGTGCGCCGCCGACAGGATCAGCACAAGCGCCAGTTTGCCGTGAAACCAGCCCTGCTTCCAAAAACCCGCCTGCCAGGCAAGCCACAAACCACTAACCCATGAGACAATCATCGCCGGATTGATGATGAGCCGCAGCAGCCGGCCCTCCATCACCTTGAACGTCTCCGACTGGCGGGAGCCCTTCTCGGCGTCGCAGTGATAGATGAACAGCCGCGGCAAATACAACATTCCCGCCATCCATGAAATGATGGCGACGACGTGTGCGGCCTTCACCCAATCGTAGGCGCCCAGGCCAATGAAACCGATGGTTCCAGCGACGCCCAAAGCCGTCATGGCCAGCGCCGAAAACGCGCGCATCAGGGGTGACCCCCGCGGGCGTCGCAATGTGGACGGCGAGGCGTCCATCAGTTCGACTCCTCGCTCCGCTGCGGACGCCATCTGCGCACCGTCTCGACCAGCAGACTGACGTTTTCGGGAGGGGTCTGCGGAACGATGCCGTGCCCCAGATTGAAGACGAACCGCTTGCCGGCCATGCGCTCCAGTATCTCCTCGGTCCGCTCGATCATGCGATCACCGCCGGCCACGAGCAGGAGCGGATCGAGGTTTCCCTGGATGACAACGTTCTCCTCGTCGAAAGCCTCGGCCATCATATAGGGCGGCATCGTGGTATCGCAGCCGATTCCATCGACGCCCGTCTCGGCGACGTACCAGAGCGCCGAACCTGCCGCGCCGCGCGGGAAACCGATGATTGGCACATCGGGAAACCTTGTCTTGAGCGGTGCGACGATCGCCCGGGTCGCATCGACCACCCAGCGGTCAAACTCGTCGTCCGGCAAGCTGCCTGCCCAGGTGTCGAAGATTTGCAGCGCATCAGCGCCGGCCTCCACTTGTCGCGTCAGGTAGTCGATCGACGCCTCGACGATGATGTCGATCAGCTTCTGAAAGCCGTCCGGATCCTTGTAGGCAAACAGCCTCGCCGCGGCCTGGTCCTTCGATCCCCTCCCCTCCACCATGTAGGTCGCAACGGTCCACGGCGCGCCGCAGAAGCCGATCAGGGCGGTCTCGGACGGCAAATCCTGCCGGAGCCTCTGCACCGTCTCAGCGACGCGGTCGAACTTGGGCCGAGTCGCGTCTGGCCGCAAGCGGGTCAGGTTGCTTGCGCTGGTGATCGCGTCGAGCAGCGGTCCCTCGCCCTCGGCAAAGCGTACGGACTGTCCGAGGGCGTCGGGCACGACCAGGATGTCGGAGAACAGGATCGCGGCGTCGAACCCGTAGCGGCGGATCGGCTGCAGGGTGACCTCGGCTGCAAGCTTTGGCGTGTAGCAGAGCTCGAGAAAGCCTCCCGCCTGAGCCCGTGTCGCACGGTACTCCGGCAGGTAGCGGCCAGCCTGCCGCATCAGCCAGATGGGAGGTGGCGTCAGCGATTTCCCTCGGAATGGAGCCAGAAAGCGGCGCTCGGTGGGTCTTGCGGGCGGTACCGCCATGGCTGCACTTCCTTCACTACGAACGGGTTTTTGAGGTTTTTGCTGAAGATTCTTAGGGACGGGGATTGTGTGAATTCAGCCGTCACGCACGTTACATCCACAGAAAACCCACATTGATCTCATGGAAGCATCTATATCCAGTAGCTCGGGGCTGTCTGGCTCACAAGGCGCGAAAAACGACTGGCGGGTCAAGCCGTTCACTCGGAACCACACCGGCGTTTGCGCGCTGACAGGCTGTGACTTGCGAGGGTAAAACGCCTTTC
>CAYWBX010000458.1:0-3751 GCA_964456015.1 uncultured Hyphomicrobiaceae bacterium
AGATTGCCGGCAGTTTGCAGCACGGCAGCGGCGCGCGCGGCGGGAAGCGCGGAGAGCATCGAGGCGGCTTTACCGATGCGCCCGCGGCGTACGAGCCCTTCAAGCCGCGCCGCCCGAAAAACGCCGTATCCTGCGAAGATCTCATCCGCGCCCTGACCGTCAAGCACAATCTTGAAGCCCGCTTCGCGGGCAGCCCTGTAGACATGTGCCTGGGCCCACATGCTTGTTGTCGTGAACGGCTGCTCCTGCGTCGCGATAAGTTCGTCCACCTCCTCGGCAAGCCGGTTCGGATCGAGCCGAACCTCGTGCAGGCGGGCCCCGGTCGCCTCCGCGACAAGCTTGGCCCAGCGCTGCTCCGACAGACGGTCCTCGTCGGCGACGTAGGAGAAAACGTCGAGCGGCGCCTTCCCTCCGAGGTGTCGGCGCATCAAGCTGACAATTCCGCTCGAATCGACCCCGCCGGAGAGGGCTGCGGCGCAGGGCACGTCGGCTCTCAAGTGAAGTTCGATGCTCCTCTCAACAAGCGCGCGAAGCTCTCGTGCGGCATCGCCGGCCGTCAGACGACGCGGGCGTTCAATCGTCGGCGGCTCCCAATGCCTGCGAATCGTCAGTTGCGTCGGTTCGTCAAGCGTGACCTCCGCGTGACATCCCGGCTCCAACTCGCGGATGTCGGCAAAAACGGTTTGGCCGCCATGGTTGGTGACGGCATGGCGCAAGTAGCGGAAGACTGCTGCTCGATTGACGTACGGGCGCGCCGCGCCGATCGACAGAAGCGGTTTGATCTCGGACGCGAAGGCAAGCTGTCCATCTCGGACGCAATAGTGCAGCGGCTTGATACCCAGAGGATCACGGGCAAGGAGCAGGCGCCGTTGCCCGAAATCGATATAGGCAAAAGCATACATGCCGACGAGGCGACCAAGGCCGCGCGTTCCGTCCCGCGCCAGGATAGCGAGCAGCACCTCGGTGTCGCTGGTCGAACGGAAAGCCACGCCCTGGGACTCGAGCTCGGCTCTCAGCTCCCGGTAATTGTAGATCTCGCCGTTGAAGACGATGAAGCTCCGCCCAATCGAATCGGCCATCGGCTGCCAACCGGATGGACTGAGGTCAACGATTGAGAGTCGTCGATGAACAAGGGCGAGCCGCCCCGGGGCAAGGTATCGGTGCTCGCGGACGAGCGTCGGGCCGCGACCCTCGTCCCAGGTCAGAAACCCTTCATCATCGGGACCGCGGTGCGCCAGCGACTGCGAGAGTTGGACGAGCTTGCGTGGCAGCTCGGGGATAGGGTGCAGCGCAAGGAGGCCAGCGATTCCGCACATGGCTCTAGCTGCCCCGCCGGCCGATGGCGCCGATACCGAGCAGCCGCTTGCCCATCAGTCGGCGATAAGCAGACGGCGACTGCAGGCGAGGTTCGAAGCCGGCGTCCTCGAACCACTCGATCACTTCGTTGAAGCCGTGCTGATGGGCGAAGCGGGGTGTGAATGCATCGTAGAGCCCATGCAGAGTATTTGCGAACCGCCATTGCTCCGGCCGGCTCGAGCGATGCTTGAGCACGGGATGCAGAATAGCGGCAATTGCATACATCGCTGCATTGCGAACCGAAGGCGGGCTGCGGCTCAGAATCGGACGAAAAATGCGATGCGTCGCTGACCAGTATGCGCGCACCAGAAAGCCCGATGGGCCTCTGGCAATGTAGGGGTCTTCGGCGGCGTAGACCCAGACAAACAATGTTCCACCGGGTCTGACGAAGCGTTGGATCGCGTCGAAAGCTGCCTTTGTAGAGTAGGTGTGATGAATGACGCCTTGGCTATGCACATGGTCAAATGTGCCGGGTTCGAAGGGCAGGCGAAATAGCGAGGCGACGACGGCATGTGTCCTCGGGATGCCGGCGAGCAGTCGACCTGCCTGAACCAGCGCCAGGTTGAGGTCGACGCCGATGGTGAGGGCATTGGGAAAGAGCGTGGACAGCACTCGTGTTTCCTTGCCGAAACCGACCCCCACGTTGAGGGCCAGGCGCACGTCCGCGCGCTCAGACTCCGTCATGCGCAGCCACACGTCTCGATGTAGCGCCTCGAGCTCGGAATCGGTGTAGACGAACGTGTGCTCGTCGTCGCCGAGCGCCTGCCATTCTTCCGTGAAAGTTGCCTGCACGGAACGCTCGCCCGGCATGGGCGCCTCGGAAGGCGCACGATAGCCCTCGAGCTTGGCGAGAAGCGCGGCGTGCTGGCGCGCGAAACCGTTGATGAGCGGCGTCGGAAAGGTCAATAGAACCGGTACATGATTAATGATCGGATACCATGTGCGGGAGGAGGGCGAGAGCAGTAGTCCGGTTTCGATGCCCTCTCCCGTGTCGGTCCTGCTGATGGCGATCGTCTTCAGCTCGAGTGGGCCGCCGCCGATCGGGCACCTGAGCAGTGGCAGCAGCGCGAGATCCATGGTCGGACTGCCTCAGAAGGTCCGGACGGCTCTTGCGGGGACACCGGCGATCACGACACGGCCATCAGGAAACGACTGACGCACGACCGAGTTGGCACCGACGATCGTCCGGTCGCCGAGCGTGACGCCCGGAAGGATCACGGCACCGACGCCGATCCAGCAATGCCTGCCGATGCGTATCCCGCCCGTAGGTGGCGCCTTGTCAAAGTCGTCGATGTCATGCGTCTGCGAGATGATGGACACATTGGGTCCCCAGATCGTGCCTCTGCCGATCCACAAGCCGTCGGCGCAGTTGACGTAGCAGCCCCCGCTGACAGCAAGACTGGTCCTCACTTTCGGACATTCGTCCTCGATCTTAAGGCCCCGAGGGTGCAGCACCCTGCTCGTGTAATGCTTGCTATAGCGGCAGTCCGCGTCGATCCTGAACGCCCTTTGGAAGAGGACGTTCGCAAGCCACACCGAGACGGTCGCCCCCGGAGGATAGCCAGCCTTCTTCAAGAGGGAACGAAGCATCGCTTCAGGCCATCCCGCCCCGCCCCGACGAACGGTCGCCTGTATCGCACCAGTGGAAGAATGCGGTCAAGGGACGGCTGATCCGCTGCGGCAGAAAGCTCATGTGATAAGAGAACGATACGAGGGGTCGCAGCAGGCCGAGCGCGCGAACGGAAACGATGAGTGCCGCCGCCGCGATTAGTCCGCCTGCAATCCCCAGAACGGCTGGCAACTGAACCAGCACGGATGCCAGGATCAGGACCGTCGCACCGGACCCGATAACGGTAAGCGTGGATCGCCTTGACGTTTCCGGGGCCGCCCCGATCGCCCGGCGCGTCTGCCGATCGATGGCGAGCGCGCCGGACCAAAGCGATGTGGCGAGTGCGAGCGCTGCGCCAAGCCCGCCGAGCCGGGGCGTCAAGAGCAGATTGAGCAGGGCTCCGAGACCCAGCATCAGCACGTTGACGGCCACAATCCGGCCGATCATCCCAGGATGGGCGCGCAGCATCGGCGTTGCGAGATACGCAAAGAGCTGCGCTGGAACTGTTGCGAGCAAGAGCACCAGAATCGGGCCTGCGTCGGCATACTGACTTGGAAGGAGAGCGCTCAGTGCGCGCACTGCGCCGAGATAGGCCGGTGCCAACGCCGCTGCAAGCACCATGACGGCAAGAAAGAGGTCGGCGCGATGCCGCGAGCGCTCCTGTTCATTGGTCAGGGCGAGGTCAATAAGCTGCGGCGTGATCACTGCCGAGAGCGGCATGAGCACGGAACCGACCAGCGCATGGAGGCTTGCGGCCCAGCCGTAGACGCCAGCCTCATGAACGCC
>CAYWBX010000459.1:0-3748 GCA_964456015.1 uncultured Hyphomicrobiaceae bacterium
TCAGCCTGGCGGCGAGCGTGGCCGACAATGTCACCGCGCTCGCCCGCTCGAAGGTGAGGACGCCTTCGCGCGCCGCCGCCCTGAGCGTCGTCTGACACTGACTGGCCTGTTGCTCGCGTTCGGCCTCGCGCCGGCGCGCCTCTGCTTCGGCGCGCGCTCTCGCCTCCGCTTCCTGCCGGGCGCGGGCCTCCGCCTCGGCCCTGGCGCGGGCCTCGGCTTCCGCTTTTGCGCGCGCCTCCGCCTCCGCGCGCGCCCGAGCTTCGGCCTCGGCTTTGGCACTGGCCTCCGCGTCGGCCCGCTGTCTCGCGTCCTCGACGGCTGGCGGCGGTGCCTTCTGCTCGAGCGTCACCTTCACGTCGACGTCGCAATCCGAGCCGGCGCCGGCGCGTACCTCGCCGGCGAGACCTTGCGCCAGGGCTTCCGCGTCCGTGCGGCCCGCGACCTCGAGACGGCGGTCGGTGAGCACCGCGCGGCCGTTGCCGAGCCGAGCGAGGCCGCCGAGGCCCGCCTCGAGGCAGCGCCGCCACCCGGCCGACTGGCCCGATGCGAGCTGCACCTGGTCGCGCACGTGCCGTCCCGCGAACCGCTGGCTCGCCGAGGTCACAAGAGCCTGCCGGGCCTCGGGGCTCGGCGCATAGCCCGTGACCACGACCGTCGCGCCATCGACGGTAATCCCGGTGACGTAGGGGCTCACCGGCGGCGGCTCGCGATGACGAAGCCGGTCGGTGACGCGGAATGAGGCGGGCAGCCGTTTGAGGCCGCTGCGGGCATTCTCGACGAGCGCCGTCGTCTCGGCGACCCCGGCAATCGTCAGCGCCGTGTCGCGAGCTTCGATCGTCGCCTCTTCGAGGCTCGCGAGTTCGCCGAGCGCCACCGTCGCTGCGGCAAGAAAGTCCGCCGGCGCGCCGGAGGCCAACTGCATCTCGTCGACCGCGCGCGCCCGCGGGGCGCCCTTGCGCGCCGCCGCCAGGATCTCCTCGCGGGCCGTCTCGGAGGGCACATGCCCGGACAGCGTGATCTGTCCGCCGGCGAGGCGGGCGCTCCACGTGTAGGGCTTGACCGCTGGCGGTGCGATCGCAGATTGCTTCAACGTCACGCCTCGGGGCAGGTTGCCCGAGAGCGCCGTACGCAGCGCGCGATAGGCCGCCGCAGACGTCGCCTCGCCGGTGATGGTGAGCGCCATCTGTTCGAGCTCCGCCTTGCCCGACTTCAACTGGGCAAGCTGCCGCGCCGCAAAGCCGATGCCGCCGAGCCAGGACTCGAGCGCCGGGGCGCCGCGCGCAAGCTTCATGCCGTCCTCGATCGCCGCGTTCGGCAGTCCGGCCTTGACCGCCGCGAGCACCTGCGCCCGCACGCGCTCGCTTGGCACGAAGCCTGCGAGCTGGACACGGCTATCCGTCTTGGTCGCGCTCCAGACGTAACGGTCGGCCTTCTCGATCAGCGTGGCGGCGTTGACGACCGACCGGGTTCCCCAGGTCTCGTCGAGGATCTTCATGGCCTTGGCCTGCTCATCCTCGTCGAGCGCACGTCCGACAAGCTTCACCTCGCGCGCCTCGATCTCGACGCCGGCCCACTCGAGGCCCGCCTTCTTCAGGGCATCGCGCGAGCGGGCGAGGAGGTCGGCCTCGATCACCGAGCGATTGGCGATAATGGCGAAAGCGGTGAGCGGGATGAGCGCGAGGAGGCCCCAGAGCCAACGCCACGGTTTACACGTCATGAGCCACTCCGCACCTCGGCGCCGTCACGCTGCGCCAACCTGTGTCACGCAACCTTGCGGCCACCCCCGGCCCAGACGGCGTCACAGAACTCTATTCCGCCATCGGCGCCGATCATGCCTCACCGTCGCCGCGGCAGTCCCAACTGCCCGCCGTCCTCCGCGTCGCGTGGAACGCGCCGCTCGCCCCAGCTGGTGGTGTTTCGACCCCCCTTTTTTGGAGCAGCACTATAGTCAAGGCGAGACGCCATTCCAAGCCGCGGAGAGGCCCGCCGGCACGCAGTCAACGCCCGCCCCCGCGACCTCCTCCGGCGACGACCCTCTGTCGCCGCGTCGATCGCCTCAGCAGGGCCTTGCGCGCGGCCGGCCTCGCGCTTGCCGCGCCTTTCGAGGTGTCATATCCGCGCCACCCGAATGTTGTTCGTCGAGCCCTGCCGGCCGAATGGGATGCCGGCGACGATGACGATGCGGTCGCCCGGGCGCGCGAAGCCTTCCTCGACAGCGTGCGCTTTCGCATGCTCGACCATCTCGTCGTAGTTCGTGATCTCGGGCGAGACGACGCCGTGCGATCCCCACAACAGCGCCAGCCGGCGTGCGGTGGCGATGCTGGCGGATAGACTGAGGATCGGCACTTTCGGTCGTTTGCGCGCGGCTCTGAGAGCCGTCGTCCCGCTCGCCGTATAGGCCACGATCGCCGAGGCGCCGATGGCGTCGGCGACGTCGGCTGCGGCGGCGGCTACGGCATGCGCCGTGGTGTCCTCCGGTGTCGGCTGGAGCGCCTCGATGATCGAGCGATAGAGCTTGTGCTGCTCGGTATGCGAGATGATGCGATCCATCATGGCGACCGCCTCGACCGGCCAGTCGCCGGATGCGCTTTCCGCGGAAAGCATGACCGCATCGGCGCTGTCGTAGATGGCGGTCGCAACGTCGGAAGCTTCCGCGCGCGTCGGCGACGGCGATTTGATCATGGACTCGAGCATCTGTGTCGCAATGACGACCGGCTTGCCCGCCTGCCGGCACAGACGCACCAGTTCCTTCTGGCGGCCCGGCACATCCTCAGGCGGAATCTCGACGCCAAGGTCGCCGCGAGCGACCATGACGGCGTCGACGAGCGCGATGATGTCCTCGATCCGCCCCAGGGCCGCCGGCTTCTCGATCTTCGCCATGATCCCGGCTCGGCCTTTGATGAGCCCTTGCGCCTCGATCACATCCGAAGGTCGTTGCACGAACGAGAGCGCCACCCAGTCGACGCCCATGGCGAGGCCGAAGGCGAGATCGTCGCGGTCCTTGGCTGTCAGCGGCGAGATCGACAGCTCCGTCTGCGGCAGGTTCACCCCTTTGCGATCGGAGAGAAGGCCGCCGACGAGGATGCGGGCGGTGATGCGATCCTTCGCGCAGGTGACGGCTTCGAGCTGCAGCTTGCCGTCGTCGATCATGATGCGGTGTCCCGGCATCATTGTCTCGAACACCTCCGGATGCGGCAGGCTGACCGACGTGGCGTCCCCGGGCTCGCGGTCGAGGCGAAATTCGAGCATGTCGCCCGCCTTGAGCGTGACGGGACCGGCCTTCAGCGTGCCGATGCGGATCTTCGGACCCTGCAGGTCTTGCAGGACGCCGATCGGCCGCCCGGTCTCAGCCTCGAGCGCCCGGATCGCCTCCAGCCGGCGCTTGTGGTCCTCCTGCGTGCCGTGGCTGAAGTTCAGCCGGAACACGTCGGCACCCGCCTCGAAAAGCCGCCGGATCATCGCCGGATCCGAGCTTGCGGGGCCGAGGGTTGCAATGATTCGGGCCTTGCGTTGGCGTCGCATCGACGGACTCTCCTTGGGCTTCGCAAGCAGGCGAGGCGCAATGAGCCCAGATAGCATGGCGCCAAAAGGAAAGGCACCGGGAAGCGACGCTTTCCGGTGCAGTCTCGCGAAGGCCGCACGCGAGAGAGCGGGCGCAGCGCGTCCGTGAGGGCCGCACCCTCGGGGTGCCCATGCCGGTTATGATGTCTGTAGCCGCGTCCTCTGGAGACCTGGCCGTGAAGTACGG
>CAYWBX010000460.1:0-3734 GCA_964456015.1 uncultured Hyphomicrobiaceae bacterium
ATCAGGTTGGTCATCACCGCGTCCGAGTGGCGCGCCGTTCCGCCGAGCGGCCAGCCCGCGACGGCGCGGATATGGTTCTCGAACTGGCCGACCGCGCACGCATCCATGGTCCAGTGCCCGGAGTTGTGCACGCGCGGCGCAATCTCGTTGACCATCAGCGGCACCGGCTGATCGGCACCGAGATAGAAGAGCTCCACGCCGAGAACCCCGACATAATCGAGCGCCGTTGCGATGCGCGCGGCGATATCCTGGGCGGCGCGCTCGATCGCCGCCGGCACCCCGGATGGGACCGTCGAGCGGCGCAGGATGCCGCCGCCGTGTTCGTTGCGCGGGCAATCGTAGCAAGCGATGGCGCCGTCGAGCGCGCGCACGACGATGACGGACAACTCCGACACGAAGGCGATGCGGCGCTCAAGCACGCAGGGCACACGCCCGAGCTCCTCGAAGGCCGCCTCGAGATCGCGCGGCGCGCCGTTGTGCGGACTGCCGATCCCCACCTGGCCCTTGCCGTCGTATCCGAGACGGGAGGTTTTGAGAATGGCAGGGCCGGCCCAGGCGGCGAGGGTCGATCGCGCGGCGTCGAGCGCCGCCGGTTGATCGACCACCGCGAATGGTGCCACCGGGATGCCGAGGCCGCTGATGAAGGTCTTCTCGGCGATGCGGTCCTGCGCGACGGCAAGCGCCTTGGGGCCGGGTCGCACCGGTACCCGCCGCGCGAGGTGGCGGGCCGCTTCGACGGGCACATTCTCGAACTCGTAGGTGACGACGTCGACCGCGTCGGCGAACTCGTCGAGACGCGCGAGGGCGGTATATCCGCCGATGGAATGCGCGCCGGCGATATCGAGCGCGGGCCCCGAGTCGTCCGCGTAGACGTGTGTGCGAAACCCGAGGCGGCTTGCCGCCTGCACCAGCATCTTGCCGAGCTGGCCCGACCCAAGGATTCCGATCACCGAGCGGGGCGGCAGGGGAGCCGTGTCGCCAACTTCAGGCTTCGTCTTTCGGGACATCGCCGACGCTCTCGGTCTGCTGCCTGCGCCAGTGGGCGACCCGCCCGGCGAGATCCGGGTCCGACAGGGCCAGGATCTGGGCGGCGAGAAGCCCCGCGTTCGCCGCCCCCGCTTCGCCGATCGCCAGCGTGGCGACCGGAACGCCAGCCGGCATCTGCACGATGGAGAGGAGGCTGTCCTGGCCGTTGAGCGCGCTCGACCGGATGGGCACGCCGAGAACCGGCAGCGTCGTCATGGCGGCCGCCATGCCTGGCAGATGCGCCGCGCCGCCCGCACCGGCGATGATGAGCTTGTAACCGCGCTCGGCCGCTTGCGTCGCGAATTCGTAAAGCCGCTGCGGCGTGCGATGGGCGGAAATGATGCGCGCATCAAAACCGACCCCGAGCGCCTTGAGCATGTCCGCCGCCTTGCGCATCGTCGGCCAGTCGGACTGGCTGCCCATGATGATTGCGACCGGGGGCGTCGAGCTGGCCTGCGCCATGGAGCGTCCGAGGTTCCTGTCCGGGCCGGCTGCACCGGGACGGTGTCCGGCAGGGCGGCGAAACGCGCATTTATCGCGATCGGCGGGCTGGTGGCAAGCCGCCGACGGTCCGGTCCCGTCAGGCGATGATGTCGGGCGTCAGGCGGTCCTCGACCGCGGTGATCTGGTCTTTGAGCTGCAACTTGCGCTTCTTCAAACGCTTGATGGTGAGTTGGTCGATGCTGCCGGCTGCCTCCTGCCGGACGATCTCGTCATCGAGTTCTCGGTGCTCCTGGCGCAGCTTGACCAGCAGCTCTCTCAGCTCGCGTTCATCAGGTCGCTGCATATGGACTTTACGGGTTCCGAGCGATGGCCATGGACGCGCACAGGCCGGCATTATCGCGAAAGCGTGATCTGGTGGCAACCGAGGCGATCGGCACACGGCATCGGAATCAATGCCTTGGGCGGGCCTCGCTCATTTCGAGCGGTCGCCGGCAACGGCACCGACCGCCGTGCGCGCGCGCGCCAACCTGTCCGCCACGATGCCCGCGGCAACAAGGGCGATGCCCATGGCCTGCCAGGTCGAGAGCACCTCGCCGAGCACTGCGACGCCGAGCAGCACGACGGTCACCAGCTCCATGCTGATGATGATGGAGTAGGCGCCCGCCGAGAGGCGCGGCAGCGCGTAGGCGAAGGACGAGATCTGCAGGGCGCCCCCGACGATCGCGATCCACAGCACGCTTGCCCACCCCGTCGCTCCCTGCGGCGGTTTGAGACCGGTGGCGAGGACGATCGAGGCATAGGCGACCGCCATGCCCGAGTAGATGAATGCGGCGCCGGCCAGCGCCGAGGTCCTGAGCGTGAAGCGGTAGGCGACCGCAATGTAGATGCTGAATCCGACGGGCGTCAGGATGGCGCAGGCGACGGCGATCGGGTCGCCGCCGGCGAAGGAAAGCGCCGGCCATCCGGTGACGAGGGCACCCGTGAAAACCAGCGCCACCGCCGCCAGCGAGCCTGTGGCAACGGGCTTGCCGAAGAGAAAGCGATCGAGCGCCAGCGTCAGGATCGGATAGGTGAAGAAGATGGTCACCACCACGCTTGAGGGCATGCCCTCGACGGCGCGGAAGTAAGTGTAGGTCTGGAGCATCCCGAGCGTCAGGGCATTGAGGAACAGCGCCATGCCGCCAAGCCGCCACTCCTGACCGAGGCTACTCGAAAATCTGATTGCCAGCGGCCAGAGCACGCAAAGCGCGATTGCGTACCTCCAGAACAGGAGCGACTGCACGTCCATGCCCGCCCGGTAGAGACCGGTCGCGAACATCGGCACGGAGCCGACCAGCGACGAGCCGAGCAGCGCGACCAGCACAGCCCGGACCTCGCCACCGCGCGCGCCGACCTCAGCCGGCGGCGCGCCGGCTTCTTGCTGTGGAGCGGGCATGGTCTCCCGTGGCCGCGGCGGTCCGGCGGTCAGACGTCGAAGAAGACGGTCTCGCCCTCTCCCTGGACGCGGATGTCGAGGCGATAGCCGCCGTCAACCTTGGCGGCGATCAACGTGTCGCGCCGTTCGGCAGGCACGGACTTGAGCACCGGATCGCGCGCGTTCGCCTCCGCCTCGTCGGCAAAGTAGAGACGCGTGTAGAGGTGGTTCTGACCTCCGCGCGTGAAGATGATGAAGGTCACGTGTGGCGCCTGCCCGTCGCCGATCGCGCCCGGCTTGATCGTGTCGAACGCGTAATGGCCGTTGGCATCCGTGGCGCAGCGCCCGAACCCTCGGAACGACGCGTTCGAGCTGCGGGGATCGGAAGGATGCGCGTAGCGCCCGAGCGAGTCGGCCTGCCAGAGCTCGATCAGCGCATCGGCCATCGGCTGTCCCTGACCGTCGGTGACCTTGCCGACGAGACGAATGCGCTGGCCAGGCACGGTCGGATCGGCGGTCGCCGGACCGGCGAGGCCACGATAGGGGTAGTGGCTCTGTTCCGGCGTCAGCATGTAGTGGAAGAACGGGCCGGCGGTTTGCGAAGGTGTCTGCTTGAGGGCCATCAGGCATGGTTCTCCATGGGAGTCTCGGCCCGGCCGCGCAGGACGATGTCGAAGCCGTAGCCGAGGGCGAAGCCGCTCTCGGTGACGCCGAAGTCGAATTTCGCCACAAGCCGGTCCCGGGCTCCCGCCGGCACGCTCATGAAGATCGGATCCTGCGGCAGCAACGGATCGCCGGGGAAGAACATCTGCGTCACGAGACGCGTCGCGATGGAGGGACCGAACAAGGA
>CAYWBX010000461.1:0-3732 GCA_964456015.1 uncultured Hyphomicrobiaceae bacterium
CTTTCCGTCGGGAAGGACGCGCCGCCACCGTCGGCGACGATGGCGAGGCATTTCCAGAGACAGGGACCGCCGTCAGCGCAGCACCTCGATGCGAACCGGGACCAGCCCGTGCCGCTGCATGTCGATGGCCTCGGCGGCGGCGAGCGAGAGGTCGATGACGCGGCCGGGCTTGAACGGCCCGCGGTCGTTGATCCGCACGACCACGCTGCGGCCGTTGTTGCGGTTGATGACCTTTACCCGGGTGCCGAATGGCAGAGTCCTGTGGGCGGCAGTGAGCGCCGCCTTGTCGAACTGCTCGCCGTTGGCCGTTTTCTGCTCCTGCCAGTAGAACGAGGCGAGGCCTTCGAGCAGATGAGCGCCCGTTAGGCTCGCTCCCGCGGCGGGAGGAGGGATCGGCGTGAGCGAAGCCGTGCGAATGCGACCGCTGTCCGCCCGCGCGGAGGGCGCCTCCGGCACCGGTGGCGGCTCGACGCGGGTGGTGGTGGTGGTCCAGCTGGCGAGACGGAGATCGGGCTGGGGCGGGGCCGTCTGCTCGGCACAACCGGCCACGCCGGTCATGCAGAGAGCCACGGCGGCGCAGCAGACGGCCCACTGCTGCGCGCGGCCATCTGGCAGCAAGCTATCGGAACGCGCGCCAGCGCCCCCGGCCGGGTGCGGATGGCAGGTTCGCGCGCCGCGGATGGCTGGCGGCAGACCGGCTCGCGGGCGAATCAGTCGAGATCGGACCATTGCATCCGCATGGCGGCCGTCGCCGGCTCTGGCATGGCCGAACTCTGTCCAGATCGCGACATCCACAAAAAAATGCGGCGGGTGAGGTCTCTCACCCGCCGCTCGATCGACGGCTGGGCCGTCGTGAAGGCTCTCCGATACACAGGCCCGCCTCAGCGGCCGACCACCTCCAGTCGGACATTGGCAATGCCCTGCCCCTGCATTCCGATGACGCCGGCAGCCGCCTTCGACAGATCAATGATGCGGCCTCTGACGAATGGACCGCGATCGTTGATGACGACGTTGACGGAGCGGCCGTTGCCAAGATGCGTCACCCTGACGCGGGTGCCGAACGGCAGCGTCTTGTGGGCCGCCGTCAGCGCATTCGGATTGAACCAGCCACCGGAGGCGACGCGCTGGGGCTGCCAGTAGTAGGAGGCGATGCCGACCTGCGCGCCGCCGCCGACGTAGGCCGACGCCTCCCGGGCGCGGCTGCGGCGTTCCGCACGCTGCTCGGCCACGACCGCCCGTGACGCTCGCGACGCGGTACGGCTGGTCGAAGCCTTGCGGCCGGTAGGCTTCTGAGCCATAGCGCGCGCCGTCCGGCGGGATTGGGAGGTCGATCCCTCGCGACGCGCCTCGGTCCAGCGCGCGGCCGTCTCGGTGCTGGTGCCATTGGCGAATACGCACTGCGGCCAGCAGTCCTCGAGCGCCGAGGCTGGCGCCGGAACGATCAGGGTCACAAGAACCGCGGCCAGGGCAGCAAAGATCCATGAACGCATGACGATCTCCGTTTCTGCGATTGCTCATACCGACCGGGGGGGTGCGACGGCTGCATTGCTGGGCGCCTGCCCTCTGGCCGCGAACGCGGCCACGAGGTCCCTCGGGACCTCGGCTGCCATTTACCGTCTCGTGAAGCTTGGCCCCACCCGTCGAGCCAACCGCCGCCTCTGCGGGCGGCTTTGCCGGACGCTCTCCCTGCATCCGGGGCGGCGGCGCGGAACAGAGCAGCGCCCGGTTGGCGCGTCAACCATAAACTGTGAACCAAATTTATTAACCATATGACGGAGCTTGCTATTGCTTTGCCACAATTTGTCTCAGCAGCGGTCACGGGCACGCGGCGCCGATCGCGGTCCTCGGGCACGTCCGCCGGACGGGCTTCCCATCCTCGGAGCAGATCGCTAATCGGTGGCCATGCCAGACCGCAAACGATCGATTCTCATCACCGGATGCTCGACGGGCATCGGGCTTGCGGCCGCCAGGACGCTCAAGGCGCGGGGCTGGCGGGTGCTTGCAACCGCCCGCAAGCCCAAAGACCTCGAGCGGCTGCGTGCGACCGAAGGGCTCGAGGCGATCGCCTGCGAACTGAGCGATCCGGCTTCGATTGCGCGCTGCGCCGAGGAGGCCCTCGCCCGGACCGGCGGCCAGCTCGATGCCCTCTACAACAATGCAGCCTACGGCCTCATCGGCGCCATGGAGGATGTGACGCCGGCCCAGTTGCGCAGCTGCCTCGAGGTCAACGTGATCGCCGTTCACGATTTGACGCGGCGCGTCATCCCCGCAATGCGGGCGCAGGGCCATGGCCGGATCGTCATGTGCTCGTCGGTGCTGGGTCTCGTCGCGGGGCCATACCGGGGCCCTTACTGCGCCTCCAAGTATGCTCTCGAAGCCATGTCGGATGCGCTGCGGCTCGAGCTGCGGCCCGCTGGTATCCATGTGTCGCTGATCGAACCCGGACCGATCGAGTCCGAGTTCCTTGCGACGACGCTCGCGGTGTTCCAGGCAAGCGTCGACCCGGAGACCTCGCCCCACCGCGACTATTACCGGCGGCGCCTCAGCCAGATGCAGAGCGGCGCCAGCGCGCGCTTCAAGCTCGGCCCCGAGGCGGTTGTGGAAAAGCTCATCCACGCGCTCGAAAGCCCGCGGCCGCGGGCGCGCTACAAGATCGGGCTGCCGACCCGGGCCGCCGCGCTCCTCAAGCGCGCGCTGCCAGATGTGCTGATGGACCCGGTTCTGAGGCGGATGTGAGGTAACGGTCTCGCTGGGGTCAGGCACCCTCGCCGCCCCGAACCGGGCCTCGCCTCAGAGCTTCAACAGCGGCCGCCGGATCTCGTAGGCGATCAGCGCCGTTGCCACGGCGAGGTTCAGACTGTCGAGCCGTCCGGCCATCGGAATTCGCACGAGCCTGCCGCAGGCGGCGGCCGCAGCCTGTGTGAGCCCGGCGCCCTCGCTTCCCATCACGAGCAGGCTCGGCGGCGCGTAGTTGGCGTCCCGATAGTCGACAGCACCCGCCAGATGCGCGCCGACGACATCGCCCGGCCAGGCGGCTGCGAGCGCGACGAAGGCATCGACCCCGGCGAGCCGCGCGACCGGGACTGCGAAAATCGAGCCCATGCTCGCGCGCACCGCTTCGCGCGCGTAAGGGTCGCAGGTCTGGCCAACCAGGATGACGCCGGCGGCGCCGGCGGCCTCGGCCGTGCGAATGATGGTGCCGAGGTTGCCGGGATCGCGGATCTGCTCGAGGACGATCCAGAGCGCATCGGCCCTGACCGCGGCCGGACTGGGCGGCGGTGACCACCGCTGCTCGAAGACGGCCATCAGACTTTGCGGATTCTCCTTGGCGGCGATCTTCGCAAGCACGGCGGCGGATACCTCGAGGCAGTCCGCGCCGGAGCGCAGCGCCCAATCCACGAGATCGCGCGCCGCACCGCCGCCGCCGTCGGGGCCCACGATCAGGGTTCTTGGCGTCCAGCCGTGCTCGCGAGCCGTGATGATGAGGCTCGTGCCCTCGGCAAGGAATAGACCCGTCTCTCGGCGGGCCTTGCGCATCTCGAGGGCCCGGATCGCCTTGATGCGGTCGTTCTGAAGACTGGTGATGCGAGCGGGGAGGGTGCGGCCAGCGCCAGCCTGCCTGTCACGCATCGGCGCACCACCGGCTGAAGAGCGAGGTCGCGAGGGCGCGGCCGCCGCCTTCCTCGCGTATGGCGAGCTCACCCGACTCGAGACGGCCGGGCCGGCCGGCCA
>CAYWBX010000462.1:0-3723 GCA_964456015.1 uncultured Hyphomicrobiaceae bacterium
GCCGCATTCCCGGTCTGGTGGAGGTCGCCATCCAGCAGTTGGCCACGCTGCCCCGGATTCCCTTCGCCGGCGTGGTCGCAGCAGGAGTGCCCATTGAACCGATTCCTCAGACCGAAGTGGTTGAGGTGCCCCGGAGCATGGTCGGCCGCGGCGAGACCTTTGCCCTGCGCGTGAAGGGTGACTCGATGCGGGACGAGGGGATCCTCCCCGGCGACATCGTCGTGGTGCGCAAGCAGCGCACGGCGCGCACCGGCCAGACCGTCATCGCCCTGGTCAATGGCGAAGCGATGATCAAGATCTATCGCCGCACGGGGCAGGGTATCGAACTGGTGCCGGCCAACGCCGCCCTGCCGCCCCTCGTGGTGACGGAGCGCGACAGCTTCCGCATCGAGGGCATCGTGGTCGGGGTGATCCGGCACCTGAACCCGTAGAGGAGCAGACGCCCGCGTGACACCGCGCTCGGCCGTCGCATCCCATGGAGCGCCAGATTGTCTGCTTCGCCGTCCCGTCGTTCGAGATCGCGCTCGCCCGGCTGCGCGAGCCGTCGCTGGCGATGCTGCGCCGCCACGCCCGTCGAGGGAGTCGCCCCTGGACGCTGAGGGCAGAGAAGGGCTCTCACGGCCGCGACGTCGTGCGCCACTTGCGGCGGCGGCGCATGGCCCCCATCTGGCGCAGATCGCGGGGCGGCAGCCCCCTGGATTGGATGGTCGCCCGACGCGGACCGTGGGCTACGCGGTGAGCCAACGGATTCGCAAGCGAGTCGAAGAGAGCTTCGGGTGGATGAAAACGGTGGGCGGCTTGCGGAAGACGCGCGTTCGAGGGATCGGTCGCACGCAGCATGCGGCCTCTCTGGTCGAGGCGGCCTACAACCTGCTGCGCCTCAGCCGGCTGCGGGCTCCGGTGCCAGCGACCTGATCGCCAGAAGGGGGCATGATCATGCGTGGTGAGCAGCCGCAGCGCAGGAGTGGGCGGCAAGACTCTTGCCGACCGGCCAGGAACCGCCCTCGGCGGAACGAGTTGGGAGCAACGTACGTCATGCATAAGAGTTTTTCAACACCCTGCTAGGGACGAAGATCGTCAAAGATGTCATCGATGCCCACGGTGGCACGGTTACGGTCGATAGCACGCTCGGCGTGGGAACGACCTTCACCCTGGTGCTTCCAATCTGCCAGCCGGCCGGGTAAGTTTCGCCGAAACCCTAGCCTCGCGCGAACTTCCGGACGACTGCTCTGACGAGAATCCGACGGCCTACTCCTCAGACTATTCTTTCCCCGATCTTCCTGCGTAAGCGCCGTAGCGGATGGTTCAGGAAATCGGGTACACTCCTCGCGGCCCGTGCAGCACTCGGACCTCTTCCGGGAGGGTTGTATAGACATGCTCGGCGACCAACCAGGTGCAAAGGCCTTGACGCGCGGGGCGCTGATCGGCGTCGCGACGCTGCTGGCCGCGGCTCTCGGCCTGTTCACGATCCTCGAGCTGAAAGCCGTCAACCTGCTCTTTACCCTACGCGGGGCTGAGCCACCTCAATCACCGATCGTCATCGTCTCGATCGACGAAGATTCTTTCGATGAGCTCAACCTCGCCTGGCCCTGGCCACGCAAGCTCCATGCGGAATTGCTCGACAGACTGAACGCCGGGCATCCGGCCGCCGTGGGCTTCGACATCGCGTTCCCGGAGCCCTCAGCCCGGGGACCCGAGGATGATCGAGCCTTCGCTGAGGCCATCGCGCGAGGCGGAAACGTGGTGCTCGCCGCGGCATTGACCGCGATCGAAGAGGCTGCTTATCGCAAGGAGGACATCAATCCCCCGATTCCGGTCCTGCGGGAGAGAGCAGCCGGATTCGGCCTCGTCAATTTCCTCGTCGACGATGACGCTTTCGTGCGGGCCGCAGAGATCGACCGCAGCCACCAGGGACAACTACTGCCCAGCTTCGCCTTGGCGCTCGCACATGTCGCAGCCCAGGCCGGCGTTCAGCGAGCAGCGATACCAGGGCATGAGGTGGTGATCAATTTTCGGGGCGGACCCAAATCCTACCCGACGATCCCCTACTATCAGATTCTGCGGGGCGAGGTCCCTTTGGCTGCATTCAGCGGAAAGATCGTCCTCGTGGGAGCGACCAGCCCGGTGCTGCATGATCTTTTTCCCACTCCCTTCGCGGCTCGGGGAGACATGCCGGGCGTCGAGATCCAGGCCAATTTCTTGGAAACCTTGTTGCGAGGGATTTCACTCCGCCGAGCATCGTCGGGCGTGACGATCATGCTGACGTTAGCGGGAGCGATCGCGGCCGTCTGGCTGACGCTTCGGTGCCGACCCGTCCTCGCGCTGGCCCTTGTCGGGGCGCTCGGGATCGGGTTCCTTGTGTTCACGTATGTGCTGTTCGCGGGCTCGCGCCTGGTCATCGCGGCGTATCCCGTGCCGACTGCTCTGCTCCTGGGCTTTGGCGCCACGCTCTTGGAGAATGTCATTCTGGAGAAGCGGCAGCGAACCATGTTGATGCAGCTCTTTTCCAGGCACGTCTCGCCGGAAGTCGCGGACGCGATCTGGGCTCAACGCGACGCTTTCCTCTCCGGTGGTCGTCTGAGCTCGCAGAAACTCACGGCGACCGTCGTGTTCACCGACCTCAAGGGCTTCACCGGCATTTCCGAGCGGATGGACACGCACGCGCTGATGAATTGGATCAACGACTACATGGAGGTCATGGCCAAGCTGGTCATGCGCTACGGAGGCGTCGTGGACGATTATTTCGGGGATGCCATCAAGGCGAACTTCGGCATCCCGTTCGCCCGCGCCTCAGAGGCCGAGCGCGCGCAGGACGCCGTCAACGCGGTCGAGTGTGCGCTGGCCATGGGCAAGGAGCTGCAGCGCCTCAATGCCCAATGGCAGGCGCAGGGCCTGCCGGCCGTGGCCATGAGGATCGGCATCTGTACCGGCGAAGTGGTCGCCGGCTGCGTGGGCAGCGCGGAGCGGCTGAAATTCACCACGATCGGCGACACGGTCAACATCGCGGCCCGGCTCGAAAGCTATGAGAAGGATCTCGAAGGACCGGACCCTCGCCAGAGTCCGTGTCGCATCTTGATCGGCGAAACCACGCAGGCCTATCTCGGCGACCGCTTCTGGACGCAACGGGCCGGCAGCCTTCAACTCAAGGGCAAGGAGAGGCCCTTGACGGTCTACCGGGTGTTCGGCACGAAAGAAGAGGCCTCGTGGCAGCGGGTCGATCTGCGGAGGACGGCTCGCGTGCCGATCAGCGTGCGCGTGGTCGTCTCCGGGGGCCGCCGCGCGGACGCGTTCGCATCCGACGTCAGCGTCGGTGGGCTGGCTGTTTCGAAACTACCGCATCAGGTGCCCATCGGCGACCTGGCACAGCTCCACATCGAGTTGCCGGGCACGGCGGGAAAAGTGCGAGCCAAGGGCACCGTGATCTGGGCCTCGCATGATCGAGCCGGTTTCGCCTTTCAGGAGATGGAAGCCGAGGCTCGGCGGCTGCTGGAGGACTTCATCAAACACCATACCGAAGGCAACGGGGCGTCAACCTCGACAGCTCTCTGAAACACCACCGCCTCCCTCCCATCCCTCACTCTCACCGAAGCCGGCCCCTCGCTCCAGTCCCCTATTTGGGTAGCTTTGGCAGCTCGAACTTGATCGGCTCGCCGGCCAAGGCCTTGAGAAATGCGACCAGGTCGGCTTTCTCCTCCGACGTCAGTTTAAGCGGCTTGATCAGTT
>CAYWBX010000463.1:0-3710 GCA_964456015.1 uncultured Hyphomicrobiaceae bacterium
CCCCCTCGGTCAGGTCTTGCCGCCTGTCGTCACCGATGGCGCGCCGGCCATCGGACGCGCCAAACGAAGTCATGGTCGCCCTGGTCGATCCGCTCGACGGCGTCGAGGACGAGAAAGCGGTTGTGAACCGCGATGGCGCCCTCGAAGAGGCCGTTCCAAGCCTCGAAAACGGCGGGCGACACGGGGTCCAGACCGCGCATCAGCCGCCAGCCGCGCCGTCGCACAAGCGCGGCCCCGCCGGCCGACGAGACCTCTGCCGCGTCGCCCTCGCCCTCGGCGATGCCGGCCATCCAGCGCGCGAACGCCTCCGGACTGTCGCCCGCGATGCCGAGAAGGTCCGCCAGCTCGCGATAGAGTTGCGCACCGATCTGGCGTCCGGCGATGCGACCGAGATAGGCCGCCTCGGCGGGGCCGAGAAGCTCGGTGAGACGTGGCAGGCCCGTGCGGATGTACTCCATGGCGTAGTTGCGCGCCGCCTTGGCGAGCCGCTCCGCCGGCCATTGGCCATCGGGCAGCCGCGGCGCCGCGGTTGCGTCGAACGGGGGCGGCATCTCGCCGGGGCGGAACTGCAGTCGTTCTTCCGGTGCGAGGATGCGGTCATGCTCGAGGAAGTACCCTGCAAGCCCGTGCTGGCCGTCGGTCGTTTGCGCGGTGCACACGAAGCCGAGCCGGGGATTTCCCAACGAGACGCCGTTCTGTGCATACCAGCCTGCGAGCATTGCCCGCGAGACCTCCGTCGGCACGCCGCAGATGGCCGCCCCCGGATAGACCCACCGCGGCGGTACGAAGCGGACCCAGGCCTTGCGGTCGCTCTCGCGCATGAACTCGACGCCGACGCCGCCAATGCTGTTGGACAGGTAGTGATAAGCGGCGCAGGCGACGGCGTGCGGCATTCCCTCGAGCCCGAGCTTCTTGAAGCTCGATAGGAACTTCTCGTGGTGCTGGTGACGGAAGAGGCGAAACATCCATTCGGCAGCATCGCGCGGGCTGCGGCGCGAAGTGACGGTCAGGATGAGGCCGGTGAAGTAGGCGTGATAAAGGCGCGCCACGGCATCGAGCCGTACCGTCGTCATCGTCGGCATCGCATGCATCGCCCGGTCTCGCGATTGGCTGGATGGAAGGGGAGCAGGGTTGGGCGCCGGCTCGGCCCCTCCCGAAACGGATAGGCCGCCTGCCTAATGGAAGTAGCGGCCCGAGTCGATCACCACGGTCTGGCCGGTCATCGTGTCCGTGCGGCACATCGTGACGACCTGATCGGCACAGTCGTCCTTGCTCGCGGCCTTCTTAAGCAGTGACGTTTCCGAAGAGCGCTGGATCTGCTCGGGCCGCAGGTTGGCGGTGGCGCGCGTTCCCTCGAGGAGCCCGGGGGCCACGCAGTTGACGAGCGCGTAGGGCGCCATGGCGACGGCCATGCAGCGCGTCAGGTGGATGAGACCCGCTTTCGAGACGGCATAGGCGATGGACGAGCCCGTCGGACCTAGACCTGCCACCGAGGCGATGTTGACGATGCGCCCCTGGCCTTGCCGTTTCATGACGGGCGCCACGGCCTTCATGCAATGCATGGGCCCCGTCAGGTTGACATCGAGAATTTTTGACCATTCGGCGATCGTCATGGCCTCAAGGTCCTGAAAGGGGATCGCCTTGTTGTAGGCGGCATCGTTGATCAGGATATCCAGTCGTCCGAATCGCCCGACGACGTCGTCGACCAGACGCTGTACCGCTGCCGGATCTGTGACGTCGCAGCCGAACGGCGCCGCCTGGACCTGATGGCTGTCGGCCAGACTCCGCGCCACTCGGCCGGCGTCGTCGGCGCTGCGGGCATAGACGACGGCGATGTTGACCCCTTCCTTCGCGAGCGCATGGCAGATGCGCTGGCCGAGACCGCCGTTGCCTCCGGTGACGACGGCGACCGTTCCCCTGAGCTTCATGTGCCACTCCCTGCAGTTTGTGCGGCCAGTTCGTGCAGCATGCTCGGCCCATGGCCTCCCGGCAAGGGCGTCCCAGTCCGCGTGTCGGCCGCGGGCCCGACTGGCGTCAGCGGAACGGTGGCTCGTCGAACGATCTGAGCTTCCGCGAATGCAGGGTCTCCCGCCGCTCCATGAGCAGATTTAGCGCCGCAAGTCCGATCTCGAGATGCTGTGCGACGGCCGTCTCATAGAAGGCGTTGGCCGCTCCCGGCAGCTTGATCTCGCCGTGCAACGGCTTGTCCGAGACGCACAGCAGCGTGCCGTAGGGAACGCGCAGGCGAAATCCCTGCGCCGCGATCGTCCCGCTTTCCATGTCGACGGCGATCGCACGCGACAGGTTGATGCGCTTTCGCTCCTGCGTGAAACGCAACTCCCAGTTCCGGTCGTCGTTGGTGACGACGGTGCCGGTTCTGAGCCGTTGTCGCAGCGCATCGCCCCTGCTGCCGGTCACCTGAGCCGCGGCGTCCTGGAGCGCAACCTGCACTTCCGCGAGCGCCGGGATCGGGATTTCGGGCGGCACCAGCGCATCGAGGATCCGGTCCTGCCGGAGGTACGCGTGGGCGAGAACATAATCTCCGATCGACTGTGACTCGCGCAGGCCCCCGCAGTGGCCGACCATCAGCCAGCAGTTCGGCCGCAGCACGGCCAGGTGGTCGGTGATGTTCTTCGCATTCGAGGGACCGACGCCGATATTGATGAGCGTGATGCCTTCATCGTTTGCGCCTTCCCCGTCGCAGGCAATGTGATAGGCGGGCATCTGAAAGCGCTGCCACTCCGAGCGCGCGAGGACGCTGTCCGCGCCGGCTGCCGCATCGGCCCGGTCAATGACGACGTTGCCCGGCATGATCAGCCGCCGGAATCGGTCGCCCCTCGCAATTTGCGCGACGCTCCAGCGTACGAACTGGTCGATATAGCGCTGATAATTGGTGAGAATGATCCAGCGCTGGATGTGGCGCCAGTCCGTGCCGGTGTAGTGAACGAGGCGGCGAAGCGAGAAGTCGACACGGGCGGCGTCGAACAGGGCAAGCGGCCTCGGCTCGCCCTCGACATAGCGCCATTCGCCGTCCGCGATTTCGTCGCCGACCTCGGCAAGCTGCGGAACCGGAAAATGCCGGGCGAGCTCCCAGGCGGTGATGCCGGCCCGTGCGACTTCCGCCGTCCGCTCGAGGACATAAGGGTAGGGAATCTCCTGACGGCTTTGTCCCACCTCGATCTCGACTCCGTACTCCTCGACAAGTGGCTCGAGCTGCTCGATCAGATAGCGCCGGAACGCGGCCGGGTGCGTGATCGTCGTTTCGTAGACGCCGGGCCGCTGCAGCCTTGCCCAGGCTCGCCTTACCGCTTTCTCAGGCGCGCCGGCCTCGCGGTGAATGACGCGCAAGAACGGATAGCAGAACCGGCTGCGGACCTCCGCGCTCGGCGCGCGGCGTGTCGCGAGATACACATCGAGGGCACGGCCGAGCTCTGCCGCCGCTCTGCTGTATAGATGCTCCAGGCGGTCCACGGCGCCGGCCGGAGACAGTCGCTTGCTTTTCGCGGGCCCTGGCATCCTGCCCCGTCGTCCTCTCTCCATTGCGGCTTTATGAATGCAGAGCTCTCACTCTGCAACCCGCCGGGCGTCCGAACGACGCGACCCCTGCGGCGCTCAGGCGCGGTCTGGCCTGCTTCCCGAATTGCGCCGGCTGGCCCGGATGCCGCCCCAGATCAAGAAAACGGAAACATAAATGCCCAAGCGCTTTGGGC
>CAYWBX010000464.1:0-3710 GCA_964456015.1 uncultured Hyphomicrobiaceae bacterium
GAAACGCCCGATCACCATTCCCTTCGATATGGTGGTGCACGCCATCGGCATGGACCCAAACGTCGACAACATGACCATCTCGGCGGTGTTCGGCGTCGACCTGCACAAGCACGGCTATATCGCCCGGCGCGACACCTACGGCATCATGGGTGCGACCTCGCGGCCGGGGGTGCTCGTCGCCGGCGCCGCCATCGGACCCGAGACCATCGACGATTCGATCGCGCAGGCCAGTGCTGCGGCGCTTTCCGCGCTTGCCGCCGCTCGGGGCGTGACAAAGGTTGCCGCAGAGTAGATGCGATGATCGTTGCTCGCGCACAATCCGAGCGCTTCAGGACGTCCTTCAGCGACGGGCTTCACGCAGGGTTTGCCGACGCCATCAAGGCGGACGGCGGCCAGGAAGCGGGCTTCAAGCCGCATGCGCTTTTGGAAGCCGCGCTCGCCACCTGCATCACGATCACCATCCGCATGTACGCCGAGCGCAAGGGCCTGAGCCTGCCTGGGCTCGAGACGCAGGTGAAGCTCGACCAGTCCCAGCCCGACGCGCCGGTGCTGCGCTTCGATGTCGACCTCGGCGGCGCGGACCTCACCGAGGAGCAGCGCATGCGGCTGATGCGCGTCGCTGAGGCCTGCCCGGTGCACAAGCTTCTGAAGCGGCCGTTGAGGATCGAGCGGGGTGAGCTCGTCTTATGACTGATGCGACGAAGAGCAATGACGGCCTCGAGGCGCTGCGCGACTGGTTCGGTGAGTGGAACCGGTATGTAATGGCGTGCGACTTCGAGAGCGCTCGGTCATTGTTCGACGCGGCCGTTTCCGGTTTCGGTACCTTTGCCGCCATGGTGCACGGGCGCGAGGCCCTCGAGCGGGAGCAATGGCGCAACGTCTGGCCGAAAATCACAGGCTTCAACTTTGAGGTCGACAAGCTGCACGGAGATATCAGGGGGGAGATGGCGTGGGCGGCGGTGCCATGGTCCTCGACCGGCTATCACCAGGACGGCAGTGCCTTTGATCGGCCGGGCAGAGCGACGGTCGTGTTGAAGCAAGAGGCCGGTCGTTGGCTCGGCGTGCATACGCACTTCTCGCTGGCGCCGGGAACTCCAGCCCGAACGTTCGGCCCTAGGGACACGGCCTGATGACGAACGCACCCCTGACAATCGATACGCCGGCCCGGCCCATCCTGCATCTGTCGGGAGCACGGCTGCGGGCGATCCTAGCCAGCCTGATAGCGGCCTCCGAGCCGGTCGGCGGTATCGAACGTTTCGCCGCGGCCGTCAGGCTCAAGGGCGAGATCATCCGCAGTCGCTTTGCCGATTCCGGTCGCATCGAGCTGTCCGATGTCCTCGAGGTCGCTCGGCTCATGCCGACCGTCCGGCGCCGGATCGGCGGGTTGATCGAGCAAAGCGGTTGGGCGACCGTCCGGGCGGCAATCGCCGATCTGCTGGCAGGCGCGAATATCCCCGGCACTGCCGATCGGCGCACGGCCCAATTCGACGCCCGCCTAGCCGGCGGCCAGGGTGCGCGCCGCTTCGTGCGTGATCTCGCCGCCGAAATCCTGCACGGTGTCCATCCCGAGATATATCCGCTGATGACGCGCTGGGTTTGGGATGCCCGCACCAATACCGGCGTGCTGCGCGAGATCTGGCACGATCCGGTTGCCGGCGAGGCCACCGACAGCATCATCATCGATGTGTCCGACGCGTACGAGACGTTCCTCGTCCTGCGCGAGGAGCTGTCCCGGTTCCTTTCCGACGAGGGCGTTTTCCGCGACGTGCCATGGTACGTCGATCTCCTCAAGGCGCACGTTTACGCGGGCTACATCAACGCTCAGGGCGGCGCCTTCCTCAAGGCCGAGTTCGCCAGCGAGGGCGACCCGCTCGAGCATACGCGGCGCATTCTGGGTCTCGATGCAACTCAGCGTGAAGTCGTGAAGTCGGGAAGTCGTAAGCTCGCGGGAGGACGCGAGCCCCCTTAGGGTACACGAGTTTCCGATTTCCCGATCTCCCGACTTCACGAGCGTCTGATGCCCATCCACGAGAAATCCCTGATCCGGCCCGAGAACCTGAAGACGCACGACAAGCTCGTCATCGACGGCGTGGACGTCTCCGGTCACTGGTCGACCTTCATCACGCCGCGCGTCGTCACCGACTACAACGAGGCGCTGCAGGATGAGATTGCGGCCATGCCGGGCGGCAAGCACATCCACCGCTGTTTCCAGTGCGGCTCCTGCACCAACGCCTGCACCATCGCGGCGATCGAGCCGCGCTTCAACCCGCGCTATTGGATCTACCTCATCCGCATGGGCTACGAGAGCGAGCTTCTGCGCGACAAGGACATCATCTGGAGTTGCGTCTCCTGCCACAAGTGCACACACATCTGCCCGCGCGACGTTTCACCCGAAGGTGTGATGAAGGCGACCGCCCACTGGTTGCAGCTGAAGGGCTACACTCCGCCGTCCAACTCGCACATCTTCGACGAGGAGTTTACCGAGCAGATCGTAAAGCGCGGCCGCATCGAGGACACGGAGGTGCTGCAGCACTACTTGAAGAAAACCAAGCAGCCGCTGATGCAGGACTGGCTCGTCGCCATCGCCCGCACCATCGCCATGCGGCTGCCGGTCAAGTGGGGGATAAAGATGGCCTGGGCGCAGCTCTTCAAGCCGCGAACGCGCGATTGGGGCAAGGCGCGCGCCGCGCTCGAGGACTACATCCACACGAAAGAAGTCGAACGCCAGGCGGCCGTCGGCGGCAAGCGGAGCGCAGCGAGGCAAGCCGATGCTGTTCATGGTCATTGAGCGCTTCAAGGGCGCCGATCCGTTGCCCGTCTACGCCCACCTGCGCGACAAGGGCCGCGGCCTGCCCGAGGGTTTGAAGTACGTCGGCAGCTGGATCGAGCCCAGCTTCGACCGCTGCTTCCAGATCATGGAATGCGACGACGCCCGCCTGCTGCAGGAGTGGGTCCTGCACTGGCAGGAACATGCGACGTTCGAGATCGTGCCCGTGGTGCCGTCGCAAGAGACGCGCGAGCTCGTCGAAAAGCATCTCGATCGTGCAAGGAGCAAATGATGGTCGACCTGACGGACAGGGCAAAGCGCTACCGCGACGTCGCCTACTATCCAGGCTGCGCGCTCGAAGGTACCGGCAACGGCTACGACGTCTCGACGCGCGCGGTCGCGAGAAAGCTCGGCCTCAAGCTCACCGACGTGACGGACTGGAATTGCTGCGGAGCCATGGAGGTCAAGAACGTCGACCCCGAGATTCAGACCTACCTTTCGGCGCGCGTGCTCTCACAAGCGGTCAACAAGAACCGCAAGAGCGTGGTCATGGCGCCCTGCAACGGCTGCTATCACAATCTGAAGAAGGCCGAGCACGATCTTGCCCACGACGCGGACTCCCGCGCGGTTTCGGACAGGCTTTCCGAGAAGGCAGGCCACAAGCCCTATCATGCGGGCGAGGCCGAGACCATCCACGCGCTCGACTGGCTTAAAACGGCTGTCGGCGAAGAAGAGCTCAAGTCGCTGACCCGCGGCAAGCTCGCCGGTCTCAAAGTCGCCAACTACTACGGCTGCATGTACGTGCGGCCACGTCACATCTTCCCCGAAAAGGACAAGGGGACGGGCTCCGAATCGACGCTGAAGCCCCATTACATGGACGACCTTCTCGCTATCGCCGGAGCCGAGAACGTCGACTTCCCGCTGAAGACCGCCTGCTGCGGCG
>CAYWBX010000465.1:0-3705 GCA_964456015.1 uncultured Hyphomicrobiaceae bacterium
GTGCGGCCTCGCGCATGACCGTCATCGGCGGCGGAACGATCAACCTGGTCGGGCGATCTCAATCCGCGAGCTACGCCGGGTTCCTTGTCATCGCCAATCCGAATGCCAACCCGATGGGCGAATCGAACATCCAAGGCGGCGGCACCTTCAAGATGCAGGGCGTGATCTACATGCCGAAGCAGCGGATCGAAGTGTCCGGCAACGGCGACGTCAACAACGCAAACATCAACGTCTTCGGTATGGTCGCCAAGGATTTCTATTTCCGCGGCAACGGCGTCTTCAACGCGAAGCGGCATACCGGCTACGGCAATGTGCCGGACATCATGCCGGAGATGCCCGTGCACATCATCCGCAAGACGGTTCTGAATTGAGCCGGCGAAATCCCGCTCGGCCAATGCAACACCCTGCACCAACTCGCCGGGGGTCTCCCCGGCTCTTTTGTTTCCTCCCCTTTTTTTGTTTCCTCCCCTTTCCGAACCGCACCAGAGCGGCCGGCTTTGACCGAGCCCGCAACCGGGACTAGGCTCCCGCCGGTCGAAGCTTGGAAGAACGGGTTGCGGATGCCAGCCTGGCTCTACGATGCCGGCCCCCACGCAGGGTGGCTGTTCGTTCTGGTGACATTGCTGCTTGGCGGCAGCGCCGCCTTCGTCTCGGGCCGCGCCATGGCGATCACCTGGCGCCCGCGCTGGCAGATCCCCATCTACATGCTGATGCTCGCCGCCGCGGTCCGCTTCATTCAATATGCGGTCTTCGGTGCGAGGCTCGTTGCGATCCCCGCGTACATAATTGATTTCGTGGCCCTTCTGGTCATATCCCTCGCCGCCTACGCGCTGACGAGGCGCCGGCAGATGGCGCGTCAGTACGGCTGGGAGCACGGCCGCGCCGGTCCCTGAGGCGCCGCGCGCCAGCTTCGTCGAAAGGCGAGCCCGGGGCCGGCTCCACATCCCCGGATTGGACGTGACACTGCCCCATTTCCTGAAGAATATGCCGGCTCCGGCGAGGCCACTCGCCCGGCCCGCGCAGCGTCGCGCGGGTCTGAGGACATCAAGGGAGTGTTCCATGAAGAAGCATGTTTGGTCGGGCGTCGCGCTTGCCGCGTCCCTCGCCTTCGCAGGCGCGGCCAACGCGCAGCTCAAGATCGGCGTTGCGGGTCCGTTGACCGGCCCCAATGCGGCCTTCGGCGCCCAGCTCAAGAACGGCGCCGAGATGGCGGCGGCCGACATCAACGCCAAAGGCGGCATCAACGGCCAGAAGATCGAGCTTGTGTTCGGCGACGACGTGTCGAAGCCGGATCAGGGCGTTTCGGTCGCCAACAAGTTCGTCGGCGACGGCGTCAAGTTCGTGGTGGGCCATTTCAACTCGGGCGTCACCATGCCGGCCTCGACCGTCTACGCCGAGAACGGCATTTTGATGATCACCCCCTCGGCAACGAACCCGCAGATCACCGAGCGCAATCTGTGGAACGTCTTCCGCACGTGCGGACGCGACGACCAGCAGGGCGAAGTCGCCGGCGCTTACATCGCCAAGAATTTCGCCGGCAAGAAGATCGCCATCGTGCATGACAAGACCACCTACGGCCAGGGTCTTGCCGACGAGACGCGCAAGGCCCTCGCCAAGCACGGCATCAAGGAAGTGCTCTATGAGGGCGTCAACACGGGCGAGAAGGACTTCTCCGCGCTCGTCTCGAAGATCAAGTCGGCTGGCGCCGACCTCGTTTACTGGGGTGGGCTGCACACCGAAGGCGGACTGATCGTGCGCCAGATGCGTGATCAGGGCGTCAAGGCGCCGCTGATGGGCGGAGACGGCATCGATTCGAGCGAGTTCGCCGCGATCGCCGGGCCGGGGGCCGAAGGCACGCTGATGACCAACTTCCCCGATCCGCGGAAATCCCCGCAGGCCGCCGAAGTGGTCAAGAAGTTCGCCGCCAAGAACTTCGACCCTGAGGCCTATACGCTTTACACCTACGCGGCCTTTGAGATCATCGCCCAGGCCGCCGCGGCCGCGAAATCGCTCGATCCGAAGGTGGTCGCCGCCGAGATCCGCAAGGGCGGCACCTACAAGACCGTGATCGGCGACCGCTCCTACGACAAGAAAGGCGACGTCACCAAGGCCGACTACGTCATGTACACGTGGAAGAAGCAGGGCGACAAGATCGCAGCCATTCAGAACTGAGGGCCGCGGCGCGTGCTGTGGCCGTCGTCCGGAGCAGCGCCATGTGCCAAGCCGGCCGCCCGAACGGGCGGCCGGCTTTTCGCTGCCGCCGTCGCGATCACGACCCACTTCCTCGCAACGGCGGTGACCGGCTCAACGCCTGCCCGCGCGCAGGCCGTGCCGGACATCGTGATCGCAGCCGTCGCCTCGCCGCAGACGCCGCTGACGCCGGACGGCCGCGACGTCGCAACCGGGGCTCAGGCGGCCGTCCGCGCCATCAACGAGTCAGGCGGCATCCGTGGCCGGCAGCTACGCCTTGCCCATTACGACGACGGCTGCAGCGCCGCCGTCGCCTCGCGCCTCGCCGAAACCATCGTGCAGGACGGCGCGCAACTCGTCGTCGGCCACATCTGCTCTTCCGCCGCGATTGCCGCCGCCCCGGCTTATGCCCGCGCCGGCGTCATCATGATCACGACCGGCGCGCGCGCGCCGCGGCTCACCGATCAGCGGGCCCGCCCGTTTATCTTTCGCCTCGCCGGCCGCGACGAGCGCCTCGGCGAGGACACCGCAGCCATGATCGCAGCGACCTTCGAGGACCCGCGGGTCGCGATTGTTCACGACAAGAGCCGCGATGGGCGCGCGCTCGCCGACGAGACGGTCGCCGCGCTCGCCCGTCTCGGGATCACGCCCGTGCATCGCGAGGCCTACACGTCGGGCGAGCGGGAATACCATGCGACGGCGGCACGCCTGGTCGCCGCCGGCGCGACAGTTCTCATCGTTCCGGCGCAGCCGATCGAGGCGGCGATCCTCTTTACAAAGTGGCGCGAAGCCAGACCGGACGGCGTTCTCATCGGCAGCAGCCGGCTCGCCATCCCGGAGATCGAGCCGCTTGCCCGCACGGCCGGCGACCGCCTCATCGTCATGCTGCCGCCGCCGCGCAGCCCGGCCTTTGGGACGAGCCTCGAGGCCATCCGCGCCGCCCAGCAGCGCGCCGCGCACGCCGCGATCGAGGCCTGGGCCGCGGCCGCACGCGCCGCCGACTCGTTTGAGCCGGGCGCCGTCGCACGCCAGCTTCATGCGACGACCGCCGAGACAGTCGCCGGCCGAATCGCGTTCGGGACACGGGGCGATGCGCTGATTCCGTCCTTCAAGGCCCACGTGTTCGGACCGCACGGCTGGGCCGAGCTGCCGGCCCGGGCGGCGCCCGCCGATCGCTGAGCGACGGACCACGTCGCAAGGCGGAGTCGGAGAACCAAACCGCTGCCCGCAAGACGCCCGCAACCGCCCAATGACGGCCGCGCAAGGCCCCGAGGCCGGTGAAAGCGCTCGCCCCTTCGCAGCAAGGCACTGAGCGCAAGCCTCGCCGCGCGCTCGATGTCTCGGAACGCAGACTTCGTCGGCCCGCGCATCGGCGTGCTCGCGCCGCCTACGACGATCGGCTCCGTTGCGCCCTCCTATCGGCCCTGCGACTGCGCGATGCACTCGCTCGCCAGCGCCTTGGTGAGGCGCAGGAGATAAGGCGGCACATCCAATCCGGCCGCCTGGAAGGCCACG
>CAYWBX010000466.1:0-3694 GCA_964456015.1 uncultured Hyphomicrobiaceae bacterium
CGACCCGATGCGCGCGCGCGTAGCGCTCCACGCCGGCCGCTTCTGGCGCGGTCGCGACAAGCGGCGCGCGCAGGCGCTGCTCGAGGAGAGCGCAGGCAAGGCCCCGGCGCTCGGCATGGCGGGCCACGCCAGCGAGGCGCGCGCGGTTTCGTACTCCGCGCGATCTCCCATTCCGCCTGGTGCATTGATCGAGCCGCGAGCCTCCTGGGCCCGCTCGAACGAGGTCATCGCCTCCAGATTCGTGCGCCGGGAAAAATCGAGACGCCCGCGCGCCTCGAGCGTCCCGCCGCGGTCATCCTCGCTGGGAAAGCGATTGTGAAAGGTCGAGAGGCCCGCGGCCTTGATCTCGAGGGCGTGAACCCGCCAGTTCGATACGGCGCGAACGGACGGACGAACTTCGAGGGCAACGTCGCTTCGCGCGTTGCCGCCTGATCGAAAGATGTTGTCGGTCGCGCCGAACGCAACTTCCGCTTCGGGAAACACCGTAAATCCTGCCGCGCGAATTCCGGCGGGGGCAAAGGGCTCGAGGCGCGCCAATCGCGCCGGGCGCCGATCGAGAATGGGCTCAACCTCGACGGCGAAGACCTCTGGATCAAATCCGGTAGTCTGCCTTTCCGATTCACCAGCCTCGGTTGACTCGGGCGCATCTGCAATGCCGCCGTCACGGCCATCGCCGGAAGAGGTTCCTTCCGCTGGATCTGGTGCCCCGTCTTCTGCCGGCAGGTCCCCTGCCGGCCGTATGGACGAGTCATCCGCCTGGACCGAGTGACTGCCTCTGAGGCGCGGCTTCTCTGTGTCAAAATCGCCGGATGCGCCGGCGGGCAACATGCCGGCGGCGAGCCACCCGGTTGTGGGCGCGACGGCCGCTGATCCTGATAGGGCTCTCTGCTCCGATGACTTCTTCTGCGCCCTCGGATTGGCAACAGTTACGAAATCGCTAACCGGCGTAAAGTCCGAGGCACGCGGAGACGGCTCGCCCTGCGCAGCGGCTCCCGATGCACTCGCCCCCGCAAGCATCGCGCTTGCGGCGACTGCAGCGAGCCGCGAGACAATGTCACGATGGTCTGTCACGGAGGTCCCTAGATTGAATGGCCGATCGCCAGTCGCTTTGCGGGGACGCGGGACCACGCGACCCACGGTATGTGAGCCCGGGTTAAGAGGCCGTTAGCGAGCTCGTCGCGGGCTTCCTCGGTCGAGACTGCGCAGGCTGTCGAATTGCGGCCCGCGATCAGCTCGGGGAGTTCAGCAGCACAAATGCGGCCCAACCGGCCACCACCGCCAAAGCGAATCCCAGTGTGAACCCCGGCCAGAACGGTGGAGACTGGGCAGCCGCTTGAGCATCGCCAAGCAGCATTGAACCTGTCGCGGCTTGTGCACGCATGATAATAATGGGCGGGAGCTCATCGTCCTCAGCAGCGCTTTCGCGGATCGAGTCCGATGAAGCTGAACGCCCGCTCTGAGAGCCCTCGGTCTCAGATCCGAATGTGCCGTCGTGCAGACGTGAAGACTCCGGGAGGGACACAGTAGCCAGGGAAGGCTCGCTCTTCTCCACACTGGCGCGCGGCTTTCGGTCATCGTCACCCTGGATTGGCGACCCTAGAATTTTCTCGAGAAGCGATCGCTGCTCACAGATGAGCGCTGCGAGCCGGTCAGCCGATCGGATTGCTGCTTCGGCGTTCGCCGGCCCCGTGACCTCTCTCAGCCCGCGCCATTCGGATGGCAGATCGCGACTTCCGGCGTCGAGCGATGCCAGCGAAGGAGCTGCCCTAACCCGGTCAGCGGCTGCCCCGCGCATACTCGCGCGTTCGCCGGAGCCGGTCGTCTCCCCAGCCGCAGTCTCGCGCATGACGCCCCAAGATGGCGCGTCCGCGTCAACACTTATTGAACGAGAATCAAGTTCGACCTCACCATGCTGTGGCCAGGTCTCTGATCGAGACAGCTGTTCCATTCGTCCCCTGGGCTTACGCGGTACTCGTCCTCAGCCGGACGGCGGCTGGCCCATCAGCGCCGACGGAGATGGCGAAATTCAGGACGACCTGGCCAGCGACGAAATCCGGTCGAGGAGCCTTGGCCGACGCTCGGCCTCTCGACGATCCGTCTCAACTCCGCCGGCATTAGGGTCGGCGGCGGCGGGCCTCGGCGCGTCGGCGCGTACCTCCCTGAGAGATGGGCGACCGCTTGCGGAATCGGCCGGCGACTCGCGACGCCCGGAATAAGCTCCGCTGGGTGGAACCTCACTCGACGCAGCCGGGGTGGGCACTTCAGCCGCTGCCCGGACTTCAAAAGTTTGCTGATGAGTGCTTATGACTGCCTGCGGCTGCTGTTCGGGAGGCGTGACAACACCTGTGCGAACCTGACCCGTCTCAACGGTGCTGGGACCGGACCCGATGTTGTCGGTAAGCACCTTCAGTGAGGCCTCCAGCCGGGCGATCTCCGCAGACTGATTGTGATTCCGAGACTTCAGATTGCGCAACTGATCCTCGAGCTCTGAGTTGGCGCGAGTGAGCTCCGCAAGCCCCTCGTTTCCGGGCAATCCGGGGCCGTCGGCAAGACTGCCGTCACTCGATGCTCTGGTCCCCGCCAGTTTCTCGGACCCGGCGACTTTGTCATCCCTGCGCGCGCCCGCGCTCTGAAGCTGCTCGATCAACTGCGTCTGCTCGCGCGTCTTGGCGCGCAACGCCTCGAGCTCGCTGCGAAGCGCAGCTTCGCTTTCGTTGCGCCCGCGGCGGCCTTTGCTTGGGCGCAGAGCCAATGCTGCATTCAGACGCTCGATCTCGCTTCGCGCCTCCGCATTCAAGGTGTTCGCCTCGAGCAGCGCCTTGGCGTTCTTCTCCGCCCTCTGAGTCAAGTCCGCAATCTCGCGGTCGCGGGCGAACAGCAACGTCTTCGCCTCGTTCAACCGCTGCTCCATCCGCGGAAGTCTGTCCGTGACTGTCTGCTCCAGCACACGGCGCGCGTTCTGCGCCTCCTCGATGTCTGCTTTCAGACGTTCGAGTTGCGCCTCCAGATCGTTGATCCTCGAGTCCCGGCGGCTGATCTCGATGAGCTGTCGGGCGGCCGCGAGCCGCACCTGCTCCATCTCGCTTTCGAGCCTGTGCACCTTGATCGCATATTCCGCCCGGACACGGTCCTTGTCCGCACGAATCTCCAGTTCGGACAGCGGCATCGTCTGCCGGAGACGCTGCGTGGTCAGCCGCACGGCACGCGCGTAGAAGGCCGGTGCGACCAACAATGCCAGAAGGCAGGCCATGAGAAAGCCGAGCGCGACCAGCATGGCAGACTGGATCGTGATCAATTGGGCGTCCTCGGATCAATCGGTCATGGCAACCGCGGCATCCGGGTCCTCGGCGTCGCAGAAGCGCGCGAAGATGTGAAGCCGACGCGGCCCGCCACGCAAGACCGAAAGCATCAAAACGGATTCCAGGTCGGACGACGCGTGTATTTCAAATAGCCGATGTTTGCGCCCAGGCGAAGCCCGATTCCGGACCGTATCGGCGCGAGGACGATATCACCGTGGCTTTGAAACGTCAGTCCGACGCCGCCAACCACATAGGCTGAGCCTGCAACGCCCCCGAAGCGCCGATAAATATCTGATGGGTCTCGTATATTATAAACGAGAACCATCACTTTCGAACCCTCTGCCCCGGCGTCGTAGCCGATCAGGACGGCGTAGTGCCAGGCGGGGAAGTGGCGG
>CAYWBX010000467.1:0-3692 GCA_964456015.1 uncultured Hyphomicrobiaceae bacterium
CACGCGCTGGGCGGCCTTCTTTGCCGACCCGGACCGGGTCGCCAGAGAGTACGTCAAATCACATGGGCTCAAGGTGCATGAGGTCATGTCGCGCCCGGTGGTCGCCGTCCGAGACGATGCCACCCTGGCGGAGGTCGCCGAGACGCTGGCGCGCAACCGCATCAAGCGCGTTCCCGTCGTGCGCGACGGCAAGGTCGTCGGCATCATCTCGCGGCGCGACTTCGTCCGCGTTCTGGGCCAGCAGGAGCCCGCTCAGACTACCGAGGCGCGCGACGACGCCGCGATCCAGTCGGCAATTCTCGACAAGCTGCGCGAGCAAAGCTGGCTTGATACGAGCTACGTCGGCATCGCCGTCAAGGACGCCGTGGTCGAAGCTACGGGATTCGTCTCGTCGGCCGAGCAGCGTGACGCGCTGCGCGTGCTCATCGAGGAGACGCCGGGCGTCAAGGGCATCACGGACAACCTCAAGGTCGGCATGCCCGCGCGCGGCTGGGTGTGATCGAACGGGCGCCGCTGCCGCTCACGCGCGAACGGCAGCGCGACGCGATGGCGGGGCGCGTTCCCCCCGCCCTCACCAAAGCGCGAGGGCATTGGGCAGATGCCGGGGAAGCATCCGCGGCATGACCAGAATGGCATCAAGGCCGATATCGCAATCCTGGTAACGGGGATGGCGGGCGAGCCAGAATTCGGCGGCGTCCGCGATGCGACGGGCCTGCCCATCGGTCAGCGCCGCCTCGGCTTCGGCAAGGGTGTGGCGACGCTTCACCTCGACGAAAGCGATGCGCCGGCCGCGAACGGCAATGATGTCGATCTCGCCAAACGGCGTGCGGCAGCGGCGCGCGACGAGGCGGTAACCTTTGGCCGTGAGCAAGAGCGCGGCGAACCATTCGGCCATACGGCCGCGCCGCAAGCGTCCGATCCGTTCGCGACGTCCGCCGGCGACCGCCGTGCGCCGCTTCATCCTGCCATCCCCGTCCGCAGCGCCAGCCCAAGTTCATAGACCCGCGAGCGCGAGACGCCGTAACGCTCGGCGATCTCGCGCGCCGCATCCTTCAGGCTCAGCGAGGCCAGCGCGCCGATGAGCGCCTGACGCAGCTCCTCGTCGCTCGCGGCGCTCGGCGGCGGCGGCGGGCCAATCATCACGACGATCTCGCCCCTCACGTCCTCGCCCGCGGCCCACAGGCCGAGCGTGCGGGCCGTGCCGCGCCGAACCTCCTCGAAGCGCTTGGTGAGCTCCCTGGCGACCACCACTTCCCGCTCGCCTGCAAGCTCGGCGAGCGCGGCAAGCGATCGCTGGAGGCGGCCGGGCGCCTCGAACACGACAACCGTCGCCGGCACCGCCAGAAGGGTCGCGAGCCGCTGCCGCCTGTGCGTCTCCTTCACGGGCAGGAAGCCGCCAAAGAGGACCGTATCGGTCGCGAGCCCGGACACGACGAGGCCGGCCAGCAGCGACGACGGTCCCGGCAGCGCGACCACCGGAAAACCCCGGTCCGCGGCCTCGCGCACGAGCTTGTAGCCAGGGTCCGAGACGAGCGGCGTGCCCGCGTCCGACACCAGCGCAATGCGCCGGCCTGCCGCGAGTTCCGCGAGGACGCGCGGGCGCTCCTCGGCTGCGTTGTGCTCGTGATAGGGTCGCAGCGGGCGGCTGATGGCATAGTGCGACAACAGCGTCAGGGTGCGCCGGGTGTCCTCGCAGTAGATCACGTCGGCGCGTTGCAGCACGGCGAGCGCCCTGAGCGTGATGTCGCCGAGATTGCCGATCGGCGTCGCGACGATGTAGAGCCCCGCCGACAGCGGCGCCTGCATCTGCCGCACAATCTCGGCGCCGGCCGCATCAGCCAGAGGACCAGCGGGCGGGGCGGGATCTGCGCTGGCGCTCATGCGCGCCCCCATCGAAAGACCGCCGTCCCGGACTGCCGCCCCGAACTCCTCGTCGTCAGCGGCTGGCGCCGGCGAGAGCTTTCGTGCAAAGGTAGCCAGTTGTGGCATTGTGGCACTGGTGGGTGTGACATTCCCGAATTATCGCACGAACATCGCGCCTTTGCGATTGCACATGGATGGCAGCGACATGCAACGCAGGCCAAGCCGACGACAGCTCGCCTCAGGTTTGGCCGCGGCACTCGCCGGGGCTTCCACAACGACCGCCTGCTCGCCCAGTGGCGGGCAAGCCCCGCTCGCGGGCGGATCGCAGGACAAGCCGGTCGAGAAGGCGGCGGCCCGGGTCGCGCTGCTGCTGCCGCTTAGCGCCAGCGCACAGACCGCAGCCGTCGCCAAGGCGATGCGCGAGGCGGCCGAGCTCGCGCTGTTCGAGCTTCGGCAGAGCGAGGTGCTGCTGTCGGTCAAGGATGACCAGGGAACCGAGGATGGGGCACGCAAGGCCGCCGAAGAGGCGATCGCGGGCGGGGCGGAGGTGATCCTCGGGCCGCTCTTTGCGCGCTCGGTACGCGCGGCCCAGCAGGTCGCGCGCAAAGCCGCCATCCCACTCGTCGCCTTCTCGAACGATCCTTCGGTCGCCGGCAACGGCACCTATCTCTTGAGCTTCTCGCCCGCCGGGGAGACGCAGCGCGTGGTCGCGTTTGCCGCCCGCTCCGGGCGTCGCAGCTTCGCGGCGCTGCTGCCCGATGACGCCGAGGGCAAAGTGATCGAGCCGGCGTTCCGCGCCAGCGTGCAAAGCGCCGGCGCCTCCGTCGCCTTCATCGATCGCTACACCGTCGAGAGCAACGGCCTCGTCAGCGCCGCGAGCGGGCTCAAGGACCTGGTGGCGGAGGCGCTCGGCGGCAGTGAGCCGCTCGATGCTCTCCTCCTTCCGGGCGGGCAGGACACGCTGCCGCAGTTGGCGACCCTCATCAGTCAGGCCGGCGTCGATAGCGCGCGAGTGAAGCTGCTTGGGACCAGCGGCTGGGACTTTTCGCACGTCGAGCGCAATCCGCGGCTCGCCGGTGGCTGGTTCGCGGCACCCGATCCGCGCGGATGGCGCGAGTTCGCCGAGCGATTCGGGAAGACCTATCGGACGATGCCCCCGCGCATCGCAAGCCTCGCGCACGACGCGGTCCTCATGGCCGGCGCCCTTGCCTCTGGTCCCAAAGGCGCCCGATTCACCGATCAGGCGTTGCGGCGGGCCTCCGGGTTCAGCGGCGCGGATGGCCATTTCCGCTTCGCCGAAAGCGGGATCGCGGAGCGCGCCCTGGCGGTGCTCGAATGCCGGAAGACGGGGACCGTGGTCATCGACCGGTCCGATTCGGCCGCCGCGCCGGCGGGCGCGTCGATGTCGCTCCTCGGAGAGGGCACCACGATCCGACCCTGACGCGATGCCGCAGCCGTGAGCGGCCGGCGGTCAGGCCATCCCCCGCCCCGGGATTGCGGCGGCCGATGCCGGGACTTTTCGCCGATTGACAGCGCGGGCGCGCTTTCCCACAGTCGCCGCCGAACGCAACACCCCAAGCGAGAAGGCCGACAGAAATGGTCCAGCTGACCCTCCCCAGGAACTCCCGCATCGCCACGGGCAAGACGTGGAACAAGCCGGACGGGCCGGGCCAGTGGAAAGAGTTCAAGATCTACCGCTGGAACCCGGACGACGGCCAGAACCCGCGGCTTGATACCTACTTCGTCGACCTGAAGCAGTGCGGGCCGATGGTTCTCGACGCGCTCATCAAGATCAAGAACGAGATCGATCCGACGCTAACCTTCCGCCG
>CAYWBX010000468.1:0-3676 GCA_964456015.1 uncultured Hyphomicrobiaceae bacterium
CCTCGACGCCAATCGTTGGCCGATCACCAAGGACGGAGTGAGCCTCTACTGGGCCGGGCTCAACAAGGGCAAACGGTCGATCGCCGTCGACCTGCGCCATCCGGAGGCGCGCGAGCTGATCGCCGCGCTCATCACCGCGCCGGGACCGGACTGCGGGATCTTCTCGACCAATTTGCCGGCCAGAGGCTGGCTCGCCTACGAGAGCCTTTCGGCAAGGCGGAGTGATCTCATCGCGCTCAATATTCTCGGGGCGCGCGACGGCTCCGCCCAGGTCGACTACACGGTGAATGCCGTGACCGGGTTTCCCATGATCACCGGGCCGGCCGGTCACGTCGGTCCGGTGAATCAGGTGCTGCCGGCCTGGGACATCGCCACGGGCTACGCCGCCGCAGTCGCCCTGCTTGCCGCCGAGCGCCACCGCAGCCGTACCGGGCGCGGTCAGCTTGTCACCCTGCCGTTGCAGGATGTGGCGCTCGCCGCGACAGCAGCGCTCGGCTACCTCGCCGAAGCCGAGATCAACAAGGTGGACCGGCCCCGCTTTGGCAACGAGGTGTTCGGCACCTTCGCCCGCGACTTCAAGACCAAGGACGGCCGCTACCTGATGATCTGCGTTTTTACGGCCCGCCAGCTTGAGGCGCTCGCTATGGCGGGTGGGCTTGCCGCGCAGTTTTCCGAAATCGAGAAGACGCGTGGTCTCGACCTCAAGGACGAGGCGCACCGCTGGGAGGCGCGCGCGGAAATCGCAGCCGCCATCGAGCCGTGGATCGCCTCCCGGACGCTGGCCGAGCTGACGCCGGTGCTCAACAAATCCGGGGCGCTCTGGGCACCCTACAAGACGCCGCGCGAGCTCGTCTCCGGCGACCCGCTCGTTGCCGACAATCCGATGTTCGCGCGCGTTGCCCAACCGGGTATCGGCACTTGCTGGTCCGCTGCCTCCCCGTTCGATTTCAAGGACGCCGCGCGTCTTCCCGCGAAACCGGCGCCGCGCCTTGGCGAACACACCGACGAGATCCTCTCCGGCATCCTTGGGCTCTCCTCTGCCGCCATCGGACGCCTGCACGACCGGCGCATCGTGTCGGGGCCGAAGATGAAATAAAGGCGTTGGGCGGTCGTGCAAACCCGACCTTCTCGACGTCTTTCGGTCACCCCCGCAACGCGCGGCTCACCCCTTTCGCAGGAAGCCGAAATCGCAGCCGTCGGGGGCCTGCAGCACGCTCTCTCGGAAGAGGCGGTCATAGCCCCGATCGGGCAGCGGCACATTGCGTTTCGCCCACTCTGCGCGCCGGCGGCTGAGCACCGGGTCATCCACAAGGAGATCGAGTCGACGCTCCTTGACCGAAAGTCTAATCTGGTCGCCGGTCTCGACCAGCGCCAGCGGGCCGCCGACATGCGCCTCGGGCGCGATGTGGAGTACGATCGTACCATAGGCCGTCCCTGACATCCGGCAGTCGGACATGCGCACCATGTCCTTGACGCCCATCTGCAGGAGCTTCTTGGGGATCGGAAGGAACCCGGCTTCCGGCATCGCAGCGGGCGAGGCCGGGCCGACATTGCGCAGAATGAGAAAGTCGTCCGCCGTCACGTCGAGATCGGGATCATCGATCCTGGCGCTCAGATCGGCGACGCCGTCGAACACGACAGCGCGTCCTGTCTTCTCGAAGAGCGCGGGGGTCGCCGCCGAGCGCTTGAGGATGGCGCCGTCGGGCGCCAGCGAGCCGAACAGCGCGACGAGTCCGCCCTGCGGCTCAAACGGCTTGTCTGCGGAGGCGATCACGCGCCGGTCGACCCAGCAGCCCTCTTCGGCCGCGAGCCGCTCGCCGAGCGTCTCTCCGGTCACCGTCATGCAGTCGAGATGCAGGAGAGGCTTGAGCTCCCGCAGCACCGCACCGATGCCGCCCGCCGCATAGAAGTCGTCCATGTAGAACTCGTTTCCGACCGGCTTGACCGCAGCAAGGACCGGCGTCGTGTCCGAGAGCTCGTTGAACCGGCGCAAATCGAGCTTCAGTCCGAGGCGCCCCGCGATCGCAGCGAGATGCACGACGCCGTTGGTCGAGCCGCCAAGCGCGAGCAGCACGCGCGCCGCGTTTTCGATCGCCTTCTCGGTGATGATCTTATCGGGCGTCAGATCGAGTTTGATCATGCGAACGGCGGCTGCGCCGGTTGCCTCTGCGGCACGGATGCGATCGGCGTGAACGGCGGGAATGGCGGCGGTGCCGGGCAACGTCATGCCGAGGCTTTCTGCTATCGCCGCCATGGTCGAGGCGGTGCCCATGACCGCGCACGAGCCGGCGGTGGTGACGAGCTTTCCCTCGACCTCGCGAATGTCGGCTTCGCCGATGCGGCCGGCGCGGTACTCGACCCAGAACCTGCGGCAGTCGGTGCAGGCGCCCATCCGGTGTTCGCGGTAGCGCCCGGTCATCTGCGGACCGCCGATGAGCTGGATGGCGGGCTTGCCGGCGCTCGCCGCTCCCATGAGCTGGGCCGGCACCGTCTTGTCGCAGGCGCCCAGCATGACGACTGCGTCCATGGGCTGCGCGCGGATCATCTCCTCGGTGTCCATGGCCATCAGGTTGCGGAACTTCATGGAGTTGGGCGCCAGCGTCGACTCGTGCACCGAGATGGTCGGAAACTCGAGCGGCAGCCCGCCCGCGGCCGAGACGCCGCGTTTCACCGCCTCGACGAGGTCTGGAAAGTTGCGATGGCAGGGATTGAAACGGCTGTAGGTGTTGGCGATGCCGACGACGGGCTTGCGGAGCTCATCCTGCGAGTAGCCCATCGACAGGGCGAAGGCGCGGCGCATGTAGATCGAGAAATCGGGATCGCCGTAGTTCTGCAGGCCTCTGAGGAAGCCGCGCTCCGGCGGCGCCGCCTTGCCGCGGCCCCCGTTGCCGCCCTTGCTCCGTGACGTCTTCGCCATGGCCGTTCCCACCTCGTCGCTCGATGCCCGCGCCGGTGTGCGCTCTCTCAAGCAGACTGCAACACGCAGCGCACGTCACGGCAAGAGCCGACGGCCCGCACATCGCACCGTGCGCCGGCTGCAGCGCGCGACAACCCTTCAGGCCTTGCGTCCGAGCACCCGCCCGGCAACGGCATCGAGCTTCGCCACGAGAGTTGGATCGCGCGCCTCCGGTGGCGTGATGATGGCGACATCGAGCGCCGTATCGGACCCGATCGGGCACTTCGGGTGCTCGCGCGGAAAGGCTCGGGCGAGGTGCGTGATGAGCCGCTGCGCCTTCTCGACGTTGGCCTTGAGCAGCTTGATGACCGCCGCCACGTCCACCTCGTCGTGGTCCTCGTGCCAGCAGTCATAGTCGGTCACCATGGCGACGGTCGCGTAGCAGATCTCGGCTTCGCGCGCGAGCTTCGCCTCGGGCATGTTGGTCATGCCGATCACATCGCACCCCCAGCTCCGGTAGAGGCGCGATTCCGCGCGCGTCGAGAACTGTGGGCCTTCCATGACGAGGTACGTGCCGCCGCGCGTGAGCGGAACCGCCGCCGCGGCCGCCGCCTTTGCGATCTCGTCGGCGAGCGCCGGCGACACCGGATCTGCAACCGAGACGTGGGCGACGCAGCCGGTGCCAAAGAAGCTCTTCTCGCGGGCGAATGTCCGGTCGATGAACTGGTCGACGAGCACGAAATGCCCGGGCGGATGCTCCTCCTTGAGCGAGCCGCAGGC
>CAYWBX010000469.1:0-3640 GCA_964456015.1 uncultured Hyphomicrobiaceae bacterium
GCGGCATGAACGTGTTCTTCGTCTTCAACGACGGCTCGCTGCAGACGCCGCCGCTTTCCGGAACAATTCTGCCCGGCATCACGCGTGACAGCCTGATGGCGCTTGCGCGCGCGGATGGTCTCACGGTTCGCGAGGAGCCCTACGCCATTGAGCAATGGAAGGCGGACGCGGCAAGCGGGCGCCTCATCGAGGCGTTTGCCTGCGGAACCGCCGCCGTCGTCACCCCCATCGGCCGTGTCAAAGGACCGGACGGCGAGTTCAGGATCGGAGCCGGCGGGCCCGGGCAGACGACCATGCGCATCAAGCAGAAGCTCGTCGACATCCAGCGCGGGGTGGCACCCGATCCGCACAACTGGGTCTATCGGATCGACTAGCGGTGGCGGGCGGCGGGGCGTCGGCGAGGCCCCATAGGCATCCCATCAGAATGAAGAAGCTTCGCCAGTGGTCGGTGTCGATCACGAAACCTTCCGCGATGAAACCGGCGAACGCTGCGGTGACCACCAACATGGGGCCCTGCACGGCGGTCGGCTCGAGGGACCGGCGCAAGCCTGCGATCAAGGTCGCAGCGACTGCCACGACATAAAGCAACCCGCCGAGCCAGCCCGCATTCAGGAACATGCTCAGATAGACATTGTGCGGTTCCTCGCGGTGGTGAATGTCGCGGAAGGTGTGGGTTCCAATTCCGAGCGGATGGTCGAGTATGAGCCGCAGCGCCTTCGCCTGCCCGCCAAACCGGCCATCGGGGCCGCTGTCGTAGCTCTGATCCAGGCTTGCGCGGTGTTCGAGCAGTGAGCGGACCTCCTCGACCTGCGTGAGGGCGAGCAGCGTGGCCAGGGTCGTGGCGCTGCCGATGATGACAAAGAGGGCCAGACGCATCAGATCGCGCCCGTGACGGGCGGTGACGCAGGCTCCGGCGATCAATATTATTAGCGAGAGCGACAGCGCGAACCAGGCGCCGCGCGAGAAGCTGATCACGACGCCGAGCAAAAGAAAAAGCGCAACGCAGCCTGAGACGGCGGCCCGAAGCGCCGAGCCGCGCAGCATGACCCAGATGCAGGCGATGATCGCCGGCGCGATCGCGGCGCCGTAGACGTTCGGGTCTTTGAAGGGTCCACGGGCGCGACCGTAGCTGGTAAAGAGATCGTAGGCGTCAGGAAACAGGCGGAAGTAGCCGGCGGTGGCGGCGACGGTGGCCAGCACGGCCGCGATGACGTAGAAAACGAAAATCAAGCGCATTCGGGGCAGCGGATCGGCCGCGACGTAGCCCGCGAGCACGAACCCTCCCGCCGCGAGATAGAACGTCACGGCCTGATGCTTGACCGCGGTGTCGAACGTCGCCGAGAACGTGGTCCCGAAGAGGCCCAACGCCACGATCGCCAGCCAAACGCCGAAGCCTGCGACCGCGATCCGGCCAAAGCGCGCGACCCCGAGAACCGGGATGGCAACGATGACGGCGAGCATCATGACGTCCGTCGGCGCCGGTTCGGAAAAGACGATCGTGCTCGAGCCGATGGCGGTTGCGACTGCCAGAGCGGCCAGCGTCTTCCGTTGGATCACCAGAGCTGGCGCCGGCACTGCCGCACCGGAGACTGTTTGCATCGTCACCACGATCAGCCCCGCTGGCGCGATCGACCGCATGCGTTTCGTCCGACGAGCGGCGTGGCAACGGCCGAATGCCGGGACTTAACCATTGTCTCGCCGTCAGGGGTCTGGCCCGGCGGCGGCGCGTGTTCTGCGCAGCCTCAAGCTCAGCAAGTTTCGTGCCGCCGGTGCGCGGTGACGCGGCAAAGCCGGGGGCCGCCAAGGGCGCAGACGTCCCAGATCGTCGGTCATCCTGACGCGAACGAGACCGTTGCCGCGAGCCCCTGGTTCGAGCGCAAACCAGGACGCAGACGCGCGCCATTACTTCTCGAGCGCCATGCCCGCAATTCGCGCCAGCATCGCGCTGTCCGGGCGGGCCAGTTCATCGACAATCGTGAAGTGATTCGTTGCCGGGACCACCACGCACTCGGCCTTCACGCCCGCCCGGCTCCAGGCCAGGGTGATATCGAGGCTTTGCCGAATGAACTCACGGCTTTCGTCACCGCCGACGGCCGCCACGAGCTGACGGTCCTTCGCGGGGGCAGCCCAGAAGAGCGGGCTTGCCTCCCGTGCCTTCGCGGGGTCGAGCTTCAGCGGCTCGTTGATCGAAGTCCCGATGAGCGGCGCAAGATCGAAAACGCCGGAAATGGCGTAGCCCGACCGCACGAGATCGGATGGCACGCCGGAGATCTTGCTCCAGTCGGTCGCAACCATTGCAGCCGTAAGGTGACCGCCGGCCGAGTTGCCGCATACGACAGGGCGTTGCCCGGTACGCACATAAAGCGCCTTCATGCACTGGCGCATCTCACCCACGATGTCCATGACCGACGCCTGCGGCGCAAGGCTATAGGACGGGATCGCCACGCTGATGCCCAGCGCATTGAACTCGCGGGCGAGGAAGCTATACACCTTGCGGTCGCCGCGCTGCCAGTAGCCGCCGTGAATGAATACGACCAGCGGCGCGCGGTCGGAACCGCCTTTCGGCAGGAAGAGGTCGTAGCGCTGGCGGTCACTCTTGCCGTACGGCTGATCGAGATCGCCCTTCGCTTCGGCCCGATAGGCGGCCGACGCCTTCTCCCATCGCTCATTGATGGACGGATACTCAGGCACGCGGCGCCGGTTGTTGTACTCGGCCTCGAGGTCGAGGGTCGTCATGCTCAGCCTTCCTCAGTCATGTCCCGTGTCGGGGTGCTGCGCTTGCGGCCGATCCCGCCATTGCCGCCGCGGCCGGAAGATGTCCGCGAGCGGGTCGTTCAGGCCACCGCCTGCTGCAGCGTACCGCTTGCGGGGCGTTGAACGCCAACCCGACGTGCGCGAAGGCGCCGTCCGGTTGCCATGCGTTCACTGGCAGGTAGGATCTCGAGACTAGGCCACAACCCGGTGACGAGCGCACGCGCATAGCCGTTCGCGTAGCCGAACCGGCGCATCCGCCCGGCTGCGGCAATGTGATCGTAGGCGAGCCTGTGGGTCGAAAGCACGACGCCGGCAGGGGTCGCGGCGATCAGCCCGTACCAGACGTCGGGCGTACCGTCGTTCGCCGGCATGCCAATCACACCGGGATTGAACCAAGTCCGCCTTCCGGAACGGGCGACAAACGGCAGGCCGCAATGCCCCGCAACCGTCACGTCGGCGCCCGATGCGGCACATTCCTCGGCAAGGACGTCCTGTTGCGAAGCGAACACCCACCGGTTGACCAAGTCGACACCGCCATGGACCACCCGAAAGGCGAGGCCCGCGAAGTCGAACGTGAGCGCCGGCGGCAGCCTCCCTAACCAGGCACGCGTCGCATCCGAGATGCGCGCGTCAGCAAAGGGGTACCAACCCTTGGCAAGACGGTCGCAGGCGCTGCCCTCGGCGAAGTTGCAGGCGCAATCGGGGGCTCTCGCCGACAGCTGCTGCTCGCAATTTCCCTGGATCGCGTGGCAGCCCCACTCCGCAATCAGGCATGCGGTCTCCTCGGGCGCGGCACAGTAGGCGACGATATCGCCGGTGCAGATCGCGGCTTGCGGCGGAATGCCGAGGCGACGGGCTTCCGCCATCAGCGCGCGTGTCGCCTCCA
>CAYWBX010000470.1:0-3638 GCA_964456015.1 uncultured Hyphomicrobiaceae bacterium
TGAAGCGCTTCCAGGCGTCCAACGGCTTGACGCCGACCGGAATCGTCGACCGTCGGACCGTCTCGGCGCTGAATGTGCCGGCGGCCGACCGGCTGAAGCAGCTCAAGGTCAACTTGACCCGCCTGCAGGAGCTTGTGCGCGGGCAGCCCAAGAAGTACGTGGTCGTCAACATTCCCTCGGCGCAGGTCGAGGCGATCGAGGACGATCAGGTGGCGCTGCGCCATGCCGGCGTGGTGGGCAAGATCGACCGCCAGTCGCCCATCCTGAAGTCGGCGATTCACGAGCTTAATTTCAATCCGGTCTGGCATCTGCCGCCGACGGTTATCGAAAAGGACCTCATCCCCAAGGGGATCGAGATGGCCCGGCGCGGACAGAACGTCCTCGCCAAGTACGGCGTCGAGGCATTCGATGCCGAGGGCCGAAAGATCGAGGCGAGCCGCATCAACTGGGCGAGCAGCGCCGCGCGCGGCCTGACGTTCCGGCAGCAGCCGGGACCGGAAAACCCGCTTGGCTTTGTGAAGATCAACTTCCACAACGCGCATTCGGTTTACATGCACGACAGCCCGTCGCAGAACCTGTTCGGCCGGAACTTCCGCGCCGCCAGCTCGGGCTGCATCCGCATCCATGGCGTCGAGCATCTGGCGGCCTGGCTCGCGGCAGACCAGGGCTGGAGCAAGGAGCAGGTGCTCGAGATGAAGAAAACCGGCGAGCGCAAGGACCTGCAGCTCAAGCGGCCGGTCGCGCTCTACTGGACCTACATCACGGCCTGGGCCACCGAGGACGGGGTCATCCACTTCCGGCGCGACATCTATAACAAGGACGGCGTCAGCCAGGCCGCATCGGCCGATTGAACGGCGCGGCGGCGGCAAGGAGGTGGCCGGCCGCCTGGCAAGGGGAAGCTGCGGCCGTGAGGGTGGCGGCCGGTCGCGGGCCCGTGACGGTGTCGGGCCGATCATGCCCGTTCGCACGGGCGGGTGAGCGAGCGCGACCGCGGCCGTCATCGGTCACCCTGCGGGGTTCGTCTCGCGGGCGTTGGCACCGAAAGCCCATTCTCGGCCTCCCTGGCCTCTCTCCGGGGTCGCCGATGCGACAAGAAGGAGCGGCGGTTCGCCCTGTGAACCGCGCGAGAGGCGTGGCACGGTGACGCCGGACGTTGACAGCAATCAAAGCGCTTCCTAGCCAGTTGCCGACCTTTGCGAACGGCAGCCGGAGGCCATCCGTCGGGCACCGCGGAAGGGCTTGAGGATATGCGGGTCCCACCAGCGATGTGCGGGGCCGATGCCTGGGCTGATCGCCACGGGTCGCGCCAGGCTCGAGGAGTTGGAAAGATGGACTATCGTGCAACTTTTGCCGCCGCCCTCGACCGCCTCAGGGCCGAAGGACGCTATCGGGTTTTCGCGGACATCTGCCGCGAGCGGGGTCGTTTTCCCAAAGCGCGCCATTTCGGCGACAACCAGCGCCAGATCACGGTGTGGTGCTCGAACGACTATCTCGGCATGGGCCAGCACCCGGCCGTCCTGCAGGCGATGCACGAGGCGATCGAGGCCGTCGGAGCCGGGTCGGGAGGGACGCGGAACATCTCGGGCACGACGCATTACCATGTCGAGCTCGAGCGCGAGCTTGCGGATCTGCATGGCAAGGAGGCCGCGCTTCTCTTCACCTCTGCATTCGTCGCCAATGACACGACGCTCGCGACGCTGCAGAAGCTGCTGCCGGGTGCTGTCGTCTTCTCCGACGCGAAGAACCACGCCTCGATGATCGCCGGCATCCGCAACGGAGGCGGGGAGAAGCGCATTTTCGCCACCAACGATGTGGCGGACCTCGAGCGGCATCTGCGGTCGGTCGACCTCGATCGGCCCAAGATCATCGCCTTCGAGAGCATCTACTCGATGGACGGCACGATCGCGCCAATTCGCGAGATCTGCGCGCTCGCAAAGCGATACAACGCGATCACCTACCTCGACGAGGTGCACGCCGTCGGCATGTACGGGCCGCGGGGCGGCGGCGTGGCGGAGCGCGACGGTGTCATGGGCGAGGTGGACATCATCAATGGAACGCTCGCCAAGGGGTTCGGGGTGATGGGCGGCTACATCGCCGCCTCCGCCGACATCTGCGACGCCATCCGTTCCTACGCGCCGGGCTTCATTTTCACGACGTCGCTGGCGCCCGCGATCGCGGCGGGCGCACTGGCGTCGATCCGCCACCTCAAGACCTCCGACATCGAGCGGGCGCGCCATCAGGAGCGGGCAAGGGCGCTCAAGCGGCGGCTCAAGAACGCCGGCCTGCCGGTGATGGACAATCCAAGCCATATCGTGCCGGTCCTGGTTGGCGATCCGGTGATCTGCAAGCGCGTCACGGATCAGCTTCTCGACCGGTTCGGGATCTATGTGCAGCCGATCAATTATCCGACGGTGCCCAAGGGGACGGAGCGGCTGCGGCTGACGCCAACCCCGCTGCATTCGGATGAGGACATGGCGCGGCTCACCGCTGCGCTCTCGGCATTGTGGGCTGAATGTCCCATGGCGGCGGAGCAGAAGCGGGCCGCGGAATGAGCCGCCGCGGGTGGCCGGCCGGCAGGGCGGACGTGGCGTGCCGGCGATTGTCCCTCAGTTCGTGCGCGCGTTGTTCGATCCTTGCTTTTGCGATCGAGACGTCATGAAAGCCTGCCTCGAATTGTCGTCGAAGCGCCGACGGATGCGGTGGGAGCGCGCCCGCGCGATCGGCCTTGCGGCCCTGCTCGCCTGCGCGCCGCCGTTCCTCGCGAAGGCCTCGGCGCAGGCGACCGACAAGAAGCCTTACGACGACAAGCTGGTGCGGCTTTCCGAGATCCTGGGTGCTGTGCACTACCTGCGCGAGCTCTGCGGCGCGAATGACGGTCAGCTCTGGCGCGACCGCATGCGGGAGATCATGGACGAGGAAGGGGCGAGTGCGCAGCGCCGCGCCATGCTCACACGCAGCTTCAACAGTGGCTACCGGAGCTACAGCCGTACCTACCAGACCTGCTCGCCAACGGCGCAGACCGCCATCAGGCGCTTTCTCGCCGAGGGCGCGCAGCTGGCGGATGCGCTGGTCCGATCGGTGCCGTGAGCGGCGCCGGTAGCTTGTCCGGAGAGGAGGCAGCGTCGGGGCGGCGCTGACGGTGGGAGGGCGCGGGGCGTTCGGTCCGAACCGGCCGGGGGCGGGGCGATTGCGGCAAGGGCAGCGAGGATTGTTCGGGTTGGACCGGTGCGGTGTCACGCGTGCCAGGTCTTCATGCTCATCTCGCCGATCAGCAGCGCGCCGAAGCCAATGAGGATCATGCCGGCGACCTGGTTGATGCGCGCCATGCGCTCCTCGTCGAGCCCATGACGTATGCTGCTGATGAGGCGCGAGACGACGATCCAGTAGGTCAGACTGCCGCCCATCACGGAGGCCACCATGGTGAAGGCATCCAGGTAGCTGTCCACCTCGACGAAGGAGCTGACGCCGCTGAAGATGGCGAGGAGCCCGAGGACCGCGGTCGGATTGGTGATCGTGATCAGAAAGAGCTTCGGAATGTCCCAGATGTAGTCGCCGAGCGTGGCGCTCGCCGCGTCCTGGACACTCGTGAAGCGCGGCTTGCTGAATTCGCCGACCAGCCCCGCGAGCTGCTGCGCGGC
>CAYWBX010000471.1:0-3633 GCA_964456015.1 uncultured Hyphomicrobiaceae bacterium
GTAGCGGCAGAACCCAGTCGTCACGCACGCGCCGACTTGCTCATCCGAGCGGGGGCCCGCGCCACTTTTCGAGCCTGCGCGCGCCAGTGACGATGGCCGCGACAAGGACGCCGAGGCCCCCCGTCACCAGGAGCACAGGCACCAGAATCGGCGCGAACGTCCAGATCAGCCAGCCGACCACCAGAAAGAGCGATAGCAACAGCCACGCGCGCAGCAGCGTCATGAAAGAACTCGGCCCCCTTGTTCGATCGGCATCGCTTGGGGCCGCCGCTTTCGACGGCGCAAGCCGCGAAGGTGCGTGGTCCGGCAGCATTTCAACTTGACGCGCCTTGCCCTTGTGCCCCCGATGCCGCCGTGCTGAAGTCCTGCGAGATGCGCCGTCGCGCGGCCTCGCCGCCCTGGCCCCGAAGAGCACCGCACCCCATGCGCTACGACGAGAACGACAGGCAGAGCCAGAACGTGGAGGACCGCCGTGGCGAAAGTGGCGGCGCGCCGTTCGGTCGCGGCGGGATGCCGATCCCGATTCCCATGGGTGGGCGCGGCGGCTTCAGCCTGACCACCCTGCTGATCATTGGCGTCCTGATGCTGCTCTTCGGCATCAACCCGCTCGATGTGCTGAAGGACGGCGGGGCGATCCAGATGCCGCCTATGCCGCGCGTGGACCAGGGCCCACGTCCGCAAGCCGGCGGGCGATCGCCCTTCGAGATCCCTCTGCCGGGGGGCCGCGGCGGTGCGCCCGTGAGCACCGGCGGCGACGAAATGGCAGTCTTCATCAGGCGGGTGCTCGCCGACACAGAGGATGTGTGGAACCGCGTGTTCGGATCGCTCGGCCGCGACTATCGCGAGCCGAGGCTTGTCCTGTTTTCGGGTCATCTGGGCACGGCGTGCGGCACCGGTCTTTCGGCCATGGGTCCATTCTACTGCCCGCTTGATCAGAAGATCTACATCGACCTCGCTTTCTACGAAGAACTGAAGCGCCGCTTCGGCGCGCCGGGCGATTTCGCACAGGCCTACGTCGTCGCGCACGAGGTCGGCCACCACGTGCAGACGCTGCTTGGCATCGCTGAGAAGGTGCAGCGCGCCAAGAGTCGGGTCTCCGAGCGCGAGGCCAACCGGATTCAGGTGCGGATGGAGTTGCAGGCGGATTGCCTCGCCGGCGTCTGGGCAGCGCTCACGCATCAGCTCAAGAACCGCCTCGAGCCCGGCGACATCGAGGAGGGAATCCGGGCGGCACAGGCGATCGGCGACGACATGATCCAGCGCCAGCAGACCGGTCGCGTCGTGCCGGACGCGTTCACCCATGGCTCGTCCGCGCAGCGCGTGCGCTGGCTGAAGCGCGGCCTCGACAGCGGCCAGATCCAGCAGTGCGACACGTTCAGCATTGATTACGGCAGCCTCTGAGGCGCAGTCCCCATGAAACTCATCGACCACAGCCTGGAATCCCCTGAGGCCTGGCGCCCGGGTGTCATGACGCGCATGCGTGTCTCGGCGGCGGTGGGGTCCCGCCAGCTTTGTATCTTCGAGCAATGGTGCGAGCCGGGGCTCGGCGCGCCGACGCACTACCATGCCGTCGAGGAAGTGCTCTCGGTGCTCGACGGCGAGGCGGAGATCTGGGTGGGCAAGGAGCGTGCCCGGGTCAGTGCTGGCAAGTCCGTACTCATCGCGGCCGGCGTCTCCCATGGGTTTAAGAATGTCGGGACGGGCACGCTGCATGTCCAGGCGACGCTTGCCTCGCCGGTCTTCGAGGCCGCTTATGAAGACCAGCGGGAGACGCCGCGGCGTTACCTGCCGAAGGTCGATTGACCGGGAGCAAGGCGGCGCCGGGGGCGGGGACGCTCTCTTGTCATGCGTCAAGTGCTCCTTCGAGGAGGTGTCAGATGACCACGAACGTCGGATCGATCGATCGCGTGCTGAGAATCGTTGTCGGCCTCGCTCTGTTGGCCTGGGCCTTGGGGTATGTCCCGGGCGTCGCCGCGAGCCCATGGGGCTACATCGGCATCATTCCGCTGCTGACCGCTTTCGTCGGATGGTGTCCGCTTTACACCCTGCTCGGCGTGAGCACCTGCGGCAAGGCATAGGCCGGATCGCTCGGCGGATTGGCCGAGCTGGCGCCTGCGGCGGGCGCAAGAGGATAATGTTGCACTCTGAAACTGCCCCTTTAAGGCGCAGGAGGATGGGGTTGGGTACTGTGCTCAGCCTTTGTCTTTGCGCCGGCGAGGCGTGAGCGCGAGGCGCAAGCGCCGGGCCGGCCGGGGCGGCTCGGCGGGCGGAGATGCCTCTATCGCAGTCGTCGCGCTTACGGTGACGGAGGAGAGGACTCGGTCGAGCTGCCGCTTTAAGGCGGTCTTGGCGGGGGCGGCGGCCGCCAGGATGTCGCGGAATCGATGAAACTCGAGCACGTGGAACCGGTCGACGCCGACGTCGATGTAGATGTCCGGCTGCCGGTTCTTCAGTTTCTCGCGCACGATCGAGCGTTGCAGGATCTGCGAGGAGGCGACGATCGCCTCGAAGGCTGTCGGAACGTTGCGTCCGTCGGGACGGCGGCTTGCCCCCGACACGTCGATGGCAATGGTGATGTCCGCAGCATCGGTGATGATGTCGAAGGGCAGCGGATTGACGAGGCCGCCGTCGACGAGGGCCCTGTCTGCCGAGACGACAGGTTGGAAGATCGCGGGCAGCGCCATGCTGGCGGCGATCGCCCGCCGCAGCGGACCGCGGGAGAGCACGACCGCCTCCTGCTCGTAAAAGTCGGTGGCCACGGCCGCAAAAGGTACCGGCAGGTCCGCAAAGTCCTCGGCGATGCCGGATGGCAGGACGATCTCGAGCAGTGCTTCCGGATTGAGCAAGGCCGAGCGCAATGGCAAGAGATTGAACAGCTTCAGAACGGGATCTGCGCGCGCCGAGAGAAGCTGGCGCACGAGGTCGAAGCGCTGGGAGAGCGTCTCCTCGGTGTGCGCGCGGATGAACGAGGCGCGCAGACCTGAGGCGGCCGCAGCTCCGAAGACGGCGCCGATCGAGGTGCCCGCAATCACCGATGGAACGACGCCCATTTCCTCAAGGGCTTCCAGCATGACGATGTGCGCTAGGCCGCGCGCGCCCCCGCCGCCCAGCGCCAGCCCGATCCGCGGCTGGCCGGCAGGCCGCACGATCGAGGAATGCTTGCTCCGGGTCAGGGCTCGACTCATCCTCGCGGAACCTTGCAAGCAGTCTGACGGGATCGCAGTCTACTCCGTCGTTTCCGCCGTGAGAAAGGGAATGATGGCCGCGAGCGTCGCCTCAGGCGCCTCCTCCGCGAGGAAGTGGCCGCTTTCGATCGGCCCGCCAGTGACATGCGGGCACCAGGCGCGCCATGATTCGAGCGGCGTGTTGACGAAGCCGTTCTTGCGCTCGGCTCCCCAGATTGCCAGCATCGGACAGGCGATTTGCCGTCCACGCGCCTTGTCTGCCGCATCGAGCTCGTAATCGATGCCGGCGCCTGCCCGATAGTCCTCGCAAGTCGCATGGATCATCTGAGGACGCGCAAAGGCGCGCCGATAGTGCTCCAGCGCGCGCGGGTCGAAGGGCGAGAGGTCCTTTGCGCGGGTCCACTGCGCCAGCAGGTAGTCCAGAAACAGCAGCGGGTCCTTGCCGATC
>CAYWBX010000472.1:0-3629 GCA_964456015.1 uncultured Hyphomicrobiaceae bacterium
CATGGCGGGTGCGGGGAGCAAGAGCCCCGTGACGGGTGCCGTACGGTCGGCATGCGTCGCGCCTGCCCTCGCTAGGGCATCAGCTTGTAGCCGCCCATCTCGGTGATGAGGAGCTCGGAGTTCGACGGGTCTTTCTCGATCTTCTGGCGCAGCCGATAGATGTGCGTCTCGAGCGTGTGCGTCGTCACGCCTGCGTTATAGCCCCACACCTCCTGCAGGAGAACCTCGCGGGTGACCACTTTCTCGTTGGCGCGATAGAGGTACTTGAGGATCGAGGACTCTTTTTCCGTGAGGCGGATCTTGCCGCCCTTCTCGTCGATCAGCAGCTTCGATGCCGGCTTGAACGTGTAGGGGCCGATCGTAAAGACCGCATCCTCGCTCTGCTCGTGCTGGCGCAACTGCGCGCGGATGCGCGCCAGCAGCACGGCGAACTTGAACGGCTTCGTCACATAGTCGTTGGCCCCGGCGTCGAGGCCGAGGATGACGTCCGAATCGGCCGTGTTGCCCGTGAGCATGATGATGGGCCCCTTGTACCCACCCTTGCGCATGATCTTGCAGGCCTCCCTCCCATCCATGTCGGGCAGGCCGACGTCCAGGAGAACGAGGTCGAGGCGTTCCTTCTTCGCGAGGTCGATCCCTTGCGTGGCGGTTTCCGCGACCATGACTTCGAACTCGTCGTGCAGCGCGAGCTGGTCGCGCAACGATTCCCTGAGCTCCTGTTCGTCATCGACGAGCAGAATGGTGCGAGCGGTGCTCATTCGTGCAGCCTCCCTCCGAGATCGCTGCGCGAATTTGTACCACTTGAGCCGGAGTTGAAATAGGGTTCGTGCATGATCGCAAAAGCAAAAAAGAGCATTACGAGGGGGCGCCGGCGAAGCTCGGTTAATGCCCGGTGCGAGCGGCCTCTAAGGCTGCGCGTACGCGCCTTGAGCCGGCAAGCGACATCGGGCGTTCTCACTTGCGGCAATCTGATCCTTCGCTGCGCGCTTGGTCGCGGCGGCCTGCGAACCAGGAAGCGCGAGGGTGACGGGGCCACTCCTGTCGGCGACTGGCGTCTGTGCGAAGTGCGCTACCGCGCCGATCGTGGCCTGCCGCCCGTCACGCGTCTGCCGCGGCTGGTCATCCGTCCTTCTGACGGCTGGTGCGACGCCGGGTGCGACCGCAACTACAACCGCCAGGTCCGTCTGCCCTATCGGGCAAGCGCCGAGGCCATGTTCCGCGACGACCACCTCTATGACGTTGTCGTCGTGCTCGATTACAATCTACGCCCGCGCGTCAGGGGACGCGGCAGTGCGATTTTCATGCATCTGGCGAGGAGCGACTATAGCCCGACGGCCGGCTGCATTGCGCTCAGCCGGCGCGACTTACGTCTCTTGCTCTCGCACATCCGCCGTCGTGCCGTCGTCACGGTTCATGCGTGATGCGGACGCCACAACATGCCTCAGCTCACGACGTAGCCGGTTGCCCTCATCCGTGTCAGACCTTCTTGCGTGACGGAAGCGACCAGCACGCCATCGCGCGTGAACACGCTACCCCGGCAGAAGCCGCGCGCGCCGTAGGCGCTGGGGCTGTCCTGCGCATAGAGCAGCCAGTCGTCCGCGCGGAAGGGACGATGAAACCACATGGCGTGATCGAGGCTCGCGAGCTGGATGTCGCGGTCGAATGAAAGCTTGCCGTGCGCGATGAGGGCGGTGTCGAGCAGCGTGAAGTCCGACGCGTAGGCGAGCACGCACTGGTGCAGCGGCAGCTCGTCGGGAAGCCTGCCGCTTGCGCGCATCCATATGAACTGCTGCGGCGTGCGTCTCTCGCGGTCGAGATATCGTCCGATGTCGACTGGCCGCATCTCGATCGGACGCTCGCGCTCCCAATAGCGGCGCATGTTCTCGGGCAGATGCGCCATGAGGCGCTCCTTGAGCTCGGACTCGCTCGGCAGCGTTTCCGGGGGAGGCACTTGCGGCATCTCGGCCGAGTGGTCGAAGCTCGTCTCCGTCTTGTGGAAGGAGACGCTCATTGCGAACATCGCGCGACCGTGCTGGATACCCTTGACCCGCCGTGTGGTGAAGCTGCCGCCGTCGCGGATTCGCTCGACGTCGTAGACGATCGGTTCGGCCGGATCGCCGGGCAGCAGGAAATAGGCGTGTGCCGAATGAGCGATTCGGTCCAGCGGCACCGTCCTCACCGCGGCGACCAGGGCCTGGCCGAGCACCTGCCCGCCATAGACGCGCTGCCACCCTTCCGCCGGTCCCCTGCCGCGAAAAAGGTTCTGCTCAAGCCTTTCGAGATCGAGGATTGAAAGCAGCCCCGCCAGGGCGGACGAGCTGCTGGAGGTGCGGCGTGCTCGTTGTTCCGGTTCGCCGCTCTTGCGCTGAGACTTTCGCGTCGCCATGGTCCCCGTCGCGTCGAATGTGCTACTCGACAGTCATCGGCGTTGAGCTAATGTGTGCAACGCAGCATAAGTCAAGGAGGCGAAGGGGACTTTGGCCGGCCCCGGAACAACGCGCTTCGAGATCGCCATCGCAGGGGCGAGCCACACCGGGCTGGCCTTGGCGCTCGCCATGCGCGCCATGCTCGGCTCCGGTGTCCGGATCGCCCTCCTCGACCGCGAGCCCATCCTCCAGCCGGCGGCCCGCAAGCCCGACCCGCGCGCCTTCGCGCTGTCCGAGGGATCGCGCCGGCTGCTTGCTGCCCTTGGTGTCTGGGAGCGCCTATCGCCAAGCCCGCAGCCCGTGCGCTCGATTGACATCACCGACAGCAGTCTGACGCACGCGGTCCGCCCGGTCCTGCTCCACTACGATAACCGCACCGCTGACGGTGCCGTCGCGACCTACATCGTTGAGGCCGAGGCGCTTCGTTGCGCCATGGCGGAACGGGTCGGCGCGGCGGACTCGATCGAATGCCTGCCGCGGGCGACCGTTTCAGCGTTCTCCGACGGCGGCGGCGGCGTGCGGATCGAACTCGCAGACGGTACGGCGCTGACGTCGGAACTGCTGCTCGACGCCGATGGCGGCAGCTCCCGCGTGCGTCAGACTGCCGGCATCAAATGTGTCGCTTGGAGCACCGGGCAGGTGGGCATCGTGACGACGATCGTCCACGAGAAGCCGCACGCAGGACGGGCCGTGCAGAATTTTCTCCCCGGAGGACCGTTTGCCATGCTCCCGTTGTCCGGGAACAGGAGCTGCGTCACTTGGTCCGAGGAGCGCGATGCCGGCCGATCGATCGTCGAGGGGGATGATGCGCGTTTCCGCAGCGAACTCGAACGCCGGCTCGATTATCGCCTTGGTCGAATAGAGCGCATCGGACCGCGCGCTCTTTGGCCGCTCGAGTTCCGGATTGCGCGAACCCTGATCGGGTCGCGCCTCGCGCTGGCCGGCGACGCCGCCCGAACCGTCCACCCGATCGCCGGCCAAGGCCTCAACCTGGCTTTGCGGGACGTTGCGGCGCTCGCTGAATGTGTGGCGGACGCTGTACGTGTCGGGCTCTCCGCCGGCGACGTTACCGCGCTGGAGCGTTACGAGCTCTGGCGGCGCTTTGATGCGGCGTCCTCCGCGGCGGTGTATGCCGCACTGAACGCGGTCTTCTCCAACGACTGGACCCTGGCGCGGGCGGCCCGCTCCGCCGGTCTCGGTCTC
>CAYWBX010000473.1:0-3623 GCA_964456015.1 uncultured Hyphomicrobiaceae bacterium
CGAACTCCCGGCTGGCATAGCCGGGAAAGCCCCAGATGTTGTCGGGAGCCGAGATCGAGTTGGACCTGAGCCGCTCGTGCGCCGGGATCTGCGAGTAGGCGCAGTAGCGCTTGTAGTTGTTATAGGGTTGGAAATGCACGCCAACGGCTCGGATCGCGGCCGTCGGCACGCCAAAAAGCCGCAGGTGGTCGACCCAGGTGAAGCCGCCCATCCCGGCTCCGACCGACAGGTACTCGCACTGGCCGACGACGTAGCCGCTCGACGCGAGATCCTGGATCGACACGATGGGGCTGCGGAACAGATTGCCGGGGAATTTCATCTCCGCCTCGGCATCCTTGCGCTGCTCGTCGAGCTGGCGGCGCAGGGTCGTCACGTCCGGCAATTCGACCGCCATGTGGGCCGCCGGCGCCGCGGCGGGTGGAACGACCGGCGGGGTTGAAGCGGCGGGAGTGGCCGGCGGTGTCACCGGCCATGGCGTCGCCTCCTGTGCTTGAGGCGCGCGCGGCGCCTCTCTGCGGCCCCTCGCCTGTTCATCGCTATCGGTTGAGAGCGTCGGCACCGGGCCGCTCGCCAACACGATCTCGACGGTCGGGCCGAGGCGTAGCGGGCTGACGCCATCCCAGCTCGCCTTGTCGATCTCGCGACCGCCGATGTAGGTCTTGCCGGATGCCGACCGGTTGAGAACCGTGAACCCGTCCCGCGTCGCCTGGATATACGCATGCTGGCGCGAGACGTCGATGAAGTCGATCTTGATCTGGTTTTCCTTCGAGCGGCCGACCTTGTAGGCGCCTTCCTCGGGCAGGGCTATGCGGGCGACAAAGCGCCGTCCCGATGCCTCGTTGCGGTAAATATCGAGCTCGACTGGAAACTTGATCATGGCAGACGCGTCTCGGTAGCTTGGAATGGCTGAGGTGAAGATCGATTGATCCGCTGACGCGCTTGCGACTGATCCGGTGGCAGGATTCTCGATCTGGATCGCGCCGGTGCATCGATTGTATCGCTATCGACCAGATCGTGACGTCCCTTCCAGCCTCGCCGCGAATCGGACGAGGTTCGCGATCACGACAAATCGCTGGAAGTCGATCAGCGGGTCTTGGGAACGACGATGGTATCTCCTTCCTGCAGCTTGCGGCCGCACCAGCGGCAGTTCTCGTGGCGATTGTATTCGTTGAGCAGACCACACTTTGGGTTCACGCACTTGATATGCTTGTGACCGGCCACAAGCAGATCGATGCGGATATCCTTCAGCGATATGACGTCGAGCGCACGGATGTCGAGCCGCGTCGCGGTGACGGGGATGCGGTTGAGGTGGAGTCCGGAGGCCCGGCCGTTGTCGGTGCTGATGAGCGTGCCCTTGCCACCGAGGCCGACAATGACGAACAGGGGGTCGCTGCCTTCGAGGCGATAGCGGCCGAAGAGGTTGTCGAAGTCGGCGTCGATGGGTATGCCTGCGAACGAGAAGCGGCCTTGCCGCCGCAGCGCGATCAGCATCAACTCGCCTATGGGAATCTTGTCGTAGATGCCGCCGGCCTCGGTGCCGACGGTGGCGTCGAACAGCACCGGGAATTTGGGGTCGCGCCGCGCCCGGCTCACGCGCACGACGTAGTCGATGATCTCGAAGCTTGAGCCGTCGCCGATCTCTATCTTCTGGCCGTTCTGCAGCCGCCGGCCGCCGACTGTCACGCCGTTGGCCGAGCGGTCCTCGAGCACCAGCCGCCCATTCGCCAGCTCGACGCAGGCATGCTTGCGCGAGATGCGGTGATCCTCCTCGGGAAAGCGGATGTCGTTGCCCGCCCCACGGCCGAATCGAACCGGCATGCGGTAGCGCCCCTCGGCGTACCTGCGCCCGTCCTTCAATCTGACGTCAACCTCGAGAAAGTCGTCCATGCCAAATCCTCCCAACATCCCATGCGGCGTCGGGTCCCTATTGGTCGATGGTAATGCGATTCTCGTTCATGTTGTTCGGTCGTCGGCCGAAGGATACGCAATCGGCTGGTGCGCAAGCAAGCGGCTTGAACCCAAATGCCACGAGGCGCGCCACACTGCCACGCCGTTTCTCGTCTGGGGTTGACGCAAGGAGCCACGATTGCTTGCCGTTGTCTTCTTTTTACCGCAAACTTGCGACGATGTCGGACGTGGCGGAGCGGCCACGCCGTTAGGCATGCGGCCGAAGAAATACGGAGGAAGGGCGGGCGCCTGCGGGCGCGCCGGCTGAAAGAGCATGGCAAATGCGCCCGAGCAGTCGCTTCGTGCCGGCTCCCGCGTCGGTGGTTACGAGATCGTCAAGGTCATCGGCGCCGGCGGGTTCGGCATCACTTACGAGGGATACAACCCGATCACGCGCAACCGCGCGGCGATTAAGGAGTTCTTCCCGCGCGGCATCGTCACCCGCACCGGCTCGACCATTGTCATCAACGATCGCCGGGACGCGGAGATCTTCGACAAGGTTTTGAAGAAGTTCGAGGAGACAACGACCGAGCTCGCCGGCCTACAGCATCCCCACATCGTACGCGTCTACGACTACCTGCCCGGCAACCGCACGGGCTACATGATGATGGAGTATATCGAGGGCGAGGCACTGCGCGACGTGCTCGACCGGCATCCCTCGAAGGTCCTGCCCAACGAAGCCGAATTCCGGCGCATCTTCGGCCCGATCCTCGATGCGATCCGCTATGTCCACTCCAACAACCTGATCCATCGCGATATCTCGCCCGAAAACATCATGATCACCAAGGACGGGCGTCCGGTGCTCATCGACTTCGGCGCGTTGCGAAGGCAGCTCGATAACACGCGCGTCTCCACGCTGATGGTTGCGCGCGAGAAATACGCGCCCCCGGAGCAGGGTCTCGTCGAGGGCCTGCCGCATGGCTTCTACACAGACATCTTCGCCCTCGGCGCCACCATGTACGAGGCGCTCAGCGGGGACGCTCCGATACGGGCGGGAAATCGAATCTGGGCGCGCCAGGACCCTTACGTGCCGTTGGCGCGCGCCGCCAAGATCGCCTGCCGGGCGGAGCTCACCGGGGCCATCGATCGCGCCTTGAAGATCCGCATCGAGGATCGACCCCAGACGATGCCGGAGTTCATCGGCCTGCTCGGCTGGGGAACGGCCCAGGCTCGCGCTCCGGCTCGCCAGTCCGACGCACCGGCGACGCAACTTCTACCGGGCGCGGCCTCCCCGGCGACACAGCTGCTTCCGGGCGGATCACCGGCGACGACGCTCGCTCCCGTCGTCGCGCCCCAGCCCCAGCCACAGCCCAATCGTGCGCCCGTCAACCGGCCGCAACCGGCTGCCAATTTTGGCGCGCCGGCCAACCAGCCGATCCCGGGACTGCCGGCCGCGCCCGCCGCCACCCTGGCCGAGCCGCGGGGGACCTCGCTCATAGGGCTGGGCCTGCTCGTCGGCGCAGCGCTGTTGGCCGTTTATTTCGTGGTGGCGCGCTCGCAGGGCATCTTCCCCTTCGCCGCACGCCCGACCGACGTCGTCGTGACACCGACAACGCCGACCACCACCACACCCCCTGCCTCTCACCCTGCGCGCACATGGTCAATGCCCCCCGCCTACTCGCCGCGCCCGCGCGGGCGGCGAGCATCCAGAACATCTCGATCAACGACCACAACGC
>CAYWBX010000474.1:0-3600 GCA_964456015.1 uncultured Hyphomicrobiaceae bacterium
GAAATGCCACAGCGCGACGACCGCAGACCCGCAGAGTTCGCCGACCATCGCGCGTACGCGCCCGGCGACGACTTCCGGCACGTCGACTGGACCGCGTTCCAGCGCCTCGAGAAACTGTTGCTCCGCCTCTTCGAGGAGGAGCAGGATCTGCCGATCTATCTCCTCGTGGATCGCAGCCGGTCGATGGCGCCTGATCATGGCGAGCCCCGCGGGAACGGCGCCGAGCCACCACGTGACCCAGCGATCGGGCCGGGCCACGAATGCCGGATATCTGCCCATCAACGAGAGATGGCGCGCGCTGTCCATCGCAAATGCTCGTTTTACGATCGTGCCCTCGGCCACATCGCCGAGGAGGTCGGCGCTGACTCGTTCGTAGGCGCGCGGATGGGCCGTCAACACGAGCGGCTCCCAGCCGAAGCGCGGCAGGTGACGCACGAAACTCAGGGTGCGCTGGATTCCACTGCTTCCGGTGAGCGGCGGAAAGTGATAGGCCACCATCAGCAGCCGCTTCATTGTCTGCCCCGGCAGGAACGCCGAGCCGAAAGCGCGTGGCTTCGCATCAGCGGGTAATCGGTCGCTGTATTCGTATGCATGGCTTCGGATGCCGTTGTGGGCGAACCGCAGTCGCCGTGAAGGTGCCTTGCAGGCTTGCGCAAGATATCGATGCGCCGCCGGGTGCGCCAGCGATTCATGGACTCGGCCGCGATGTTTCGATCACGTTGCGCACGATTCGTGCCATGTCTGCGATATCCCGCGACGACAAGTCCTGGTGGCAGCCCAGCTGGAATACATGCATCGCCCAATCCAGTCCGCAATCATTCTCGATGGCGGGCGTTCCGGGCCAGAGCTGGTCCCAGCAGAATATCGGCACGCCCGAGGCGCGCAAGCGCTGATACGTTCCGAGATGATCGTCCACATAGAGCGGGAATACGTAAGGTGCTGCACCAGCGGGAAGCTCAGGGCGCAGGATGCGCGATCCGGTCACTCCCGAAAGCTGCCGCGCGAGCTCGAGGTAGTTGCGGCGACGTATCGACACGATCCGTTCCTGATTGACCGTCTCGACGATGCGCGTGACCGCGTGTGCCGGCCGCGTCGTCGATTGCAGCAGCCCCGACATCAAGTTGCCAAGGTCGATTCCGTTCGGGCCGGGTGCGTCATCGAGATGCGAGTGTTGCCGCCGCAGCAGCCGCTTCAGGTAGAAAACACCGTTCAGCAGCGGGTCGAGTCCCGGGAATCGGCGATACCGTGCGCCGAGCTCGATCGCGTCGGCAGCGGCCTTGATCTCGTTTCGGAGGGACGGTGAGTCGAATGTCAGCGTGTCGAGCGGCCGCGTCCGCGACGCAATCAAGCCGCCTTCAGGAACGGGAAAGAACTTGGTCAGGCTCGCGATGGCGACATCGCCCCAGCTGCCGACGGGCCTCCCGTCGGAGAGGCCGAAGAAGGCATGGGCGCAGTCCTCGATAAGGGCGATGCCACGCGCGTCGCAGAATTCGCGTAGCGACGCCATGGGCTGGGGCAAGCCGAAATAGTGCGCCGCGAGGATGGCGACGACGCCCGTGAGATCAGCCTGACGCAGCCACACGAGGTCAGGCGCGCCCTGTGCTGTCACAGGAAAGAACCGTGGCTGCAAGCCGAGGTGCACGACCGGAGCGACCATGGTGGTGCAATGATAGGTCGGCAAGAGAACCGCGCTGCCGGGCTTCGCGCCAATCAGCCGCAGCGCGAGCGAAATGGCCGCGCGCCCGCTCGTCGCGTAACGACGGTGGGGGGCATCCATGACTCCGGGTAACGCTGCACTGCGCGGGCCGGAAAAAGCCGCCCAGCCCAACACGGGGAGTTTCGGAAACCGGTGCATCGGTGAATGCGGATCGCGCGAGTGCACTTGCGCAGCTTATGCGAATCTTAGCCGTTGTTGCAGGATCCGTGCCAATGAGGACGCTCGTATACCCTCGGATCGGTGCGCCACACGTCCGCAACACGATCGGGTTGCTCGTTTGTCGGCATGAATCTCATGGAAGTTAACCGGGAGGCCGTAATAAAATCATTTCGGCAGGAATTCGGATTGCAAAGCATGCGGATGCGTGCGTGAACGTGACCATGACCAATGGGAGGCTGACGACATGTATCCCGGACCGATTACCAGGTATTCGACGGAGCGCGACGATGGTGCTCGATGACGTGAGAACGGTGGTCGGGACCACGTTACAGATCCGTGACCGTGTTCGATCCATGGATGCGTCTGCGCCGCTGCTGGGTGCTGTACCCGAACTTGACTCGATGGCCGTGGTTAATCTCATCACGGCGCTGGAGGAGCACTTCGGCATCACCGTTGCCGATGACGAGATCGATGCAGCGGCGTTCGAAAGCCTCGGCAGCCTCGCGTGCTTCATCGAAGGTAAGCTCAAAGGTTGACGCCGGGCGTGGTTGCGTGGGGTAGCGGCACTGGCGATCCGGGCTTGGCTTGTCACGTACGTGGCAGCGGTAGCTGGTTGAGCCCTTGACACCATTTTTCATGCCGGTCGAGTCCGGCAATCGATTCTGCATCTACCACGCCCCGGCTGCGAGAGAGCCGCGGCGCGGGGGCCTCGTGTACGTGCCGCCATTCTGCGAGGAGATGAACAAGTCTCGCCGAATGGCGGCATTGCAGGCTCGCCGGCTGGCCGCGACCGGCATCGGTGTGCTCCAGATCGACTTGCTCGGCTGTGGGGACAGCAGTGGCGAATTCGTCGATGCCCGCTGGCTGCTTTGGAAGCAGGATGTGCTGGCAGGGCTCGCATGGCTGCGGAGCAGGACCGATGGGTTCATCGGCTTGTGGGGCCTCAGGCTCGGAGCGACCCTCGCGGCCGATGTCGCTCAGGATCCGGCCTCAGAGGTCGAGCAGCTGGTACTCTGGCAGCCGGTCGTGAGTGGTGAGCAGTACCTCACGCAGTTCCTCAGGCTGCACCTGGCCGCCGAAATGTTGACCGCAGGGGCGGCAAAGTCCGGCGTCAGCGAGCTTCGCGGGAAGCTGGCGGCGGGCACGGTACTGGAGATCGGCGGTTACGAATTGCATCCGGCGCTTGCCGCGGCAGTCGAAAGCCTCAAGCTCGCTCAGATGACGCCTTCGACCAGCGCTGTAACGTGGCATGAACTGAGCGCTCAGCCGGAGGCTGGGCTTTCTCCTGCCTCCCAGCGCGTGGTGGCCGCATGGCAGGCGAACGGAACCACGGTGCGGACCTCCGCGGTGAGCGGGGAGCCTTTTTGGTCCACACTGGAGATCGCGGAGTGCGTCGCGCTGCTCGATGCGACGGAAGCGTTCATGAGAGACTGAATGCTGCCGATGACGGTTAACGAGCAGGCATTGACGTTCGAGTGCGGGGGCGACACGCTCGTCGGCGTGCTGACCAGGACATCCCCCCCAGCGGCACGCGGCGTGCTCATTGTCGTCGGGGGACCGCAGTATCGAGCGGGCAGCCATCGGCAGTTCACGTTGCTGGCGCGGCATCTTGCGCAAGAGGGCGTTCCGAGCCTGCGCTTCGACTACCGGGGAATGGGTGACAGCACGGGTGAGAAACGGGGGTTCGAGGACGTGGCCGCGGACATTCGATGCGCCATCGACGC
>CAYWBX010000475.1:0-3598 GCA_964456015.1 uncultured Hyphomicrobiaceae bacterium
GTCCCTCGGCACGTCGCGCCATCTGTCGCCCGGATACGCCCACGGCCGCGGCGTCTCGCGCCATTCCCCCGCGTAGCCGCGCGCGGGGGGATTGACGCGCTCGAAGAATGGGGGATCGAAGACGGGTGCGCTCCAGCCGTAAGGTTGCGCCGGGGCGCCGGACGGCGATGCGGCAAGGGCAATCGCCGCGATCAGATACGCAACGCGACCGAAACGCATGACCGACCTCCCACGCGCGGCGCCCGCAAGGACCGGCGGCAACCGTCCGTCGACGGGCCCGCATGGCTTCGCATTCATCCGCTCAGAGCGGATTCTGAGCGTTAAAATCGTTTCAACGGCAAGAGGAATTTCGTCGCTGTTCCAACCGCTTCCCGAAAGGTTTCAGAGCGGGATGCAGTCATTGCGAGCACATGCCGAGCGCGGGCATTCCGAGGCGGGCCGCCGAGCGCGCCGCCACCCGGGCCCGCGAAAAGGGCGAGGCCGGTTGGCAAGCTCCATTGACCCTGATCCTCGGCTCTGCTTAGGGTCCGCCGCCCGGACACATACACACAACGCACGCCGCCGTGGCGCGCGAGGTCAGATTTTGAAGCTTTCCACACTTCTCCATTGGTCGAGGCGCTCGCGTGCGCCTGACGGCCCGCCGGCTGCGGGGCCGCCCGGCCGGGCGCGGGCCGCGTTCGCGGCAAGTCTCACCTTTGAGGCCGTCGAGCGACGCTATGGCGACAAGCTGGCGCTCGCGGGCGTGACGCTCGACATCGCGCCGGCGGAGGTGGTGTGCCTCCTCGGCCCGTCCGGCTGCGGGAAGACGACGCTCTTACGCATCGCTTCCGGCATCGAGAAACCGTCGAAGGGCCGTGTGCTCATCAGCGGACGCGAGGTCGCCGGCCCCACCCGCTTCGTGCCGCCCGAGGAACGCCATGTCGGTTTGATGTTCCAGGATTTCGCGCTTTTTCCGCACCTCACGATCCTTGAGAACGTCGCCTTCGGGCTCAAGGCCCTGCCAAAGGACGAGGCGCGGCGGGAGGCGATGGCCGGGCTCGCACGCGTCGGCCTCGAGCGGTATGCGGACCAATATCCGCACATTCTCTCAGGCGGCGAGCAGCAGCGCGTCGCGCTGGCGCGCGCACTCGTTCCCCGTCCCTCGGTCATGCTCATGGACGAGCCTTTCTCGGGCCTCGACGTGCAGTTGCGCGCCCAGGTCCAGGACGACACGCTGGCGCTGCTGCGCGAGACGCGGGCAACGGCCATGATCGTCACCCATCACCCGGAGGAGGCGATGCGGCTCGGCGACCGCATCGTCGTCATGCGCGAGGGGCGGATCGTGCAGGCCGGCACACTCACCCAGCTCTATCGCGACCCGGTCGATCTGTTCGTCGCGCGGCTCTTCTCGGAGATCAACGAGATCCCTTGGACGGTCGAGGGCGGGGCGCTGCGCACGCCGGTTGGCACGTTCGTCGTGCCGGAGCTTGCCGAAGGCGAGAGGGCGGTGCTCGGCATCCGCCAGCGTGCGATCCGTCTCGCCGGCCCGGGAACCGGCCAGCCCGCCCGCATCCTGCGCCTCAGGATTCTCGGCGATGCCGCCATTCTCGACGTCGCGGTGCAGGGTTTCGCGCAACCCCTCAAGGTGCGCATCCGCGAGATGGATGTGCCGGCAGGGGACGGCGACATCAGCGTCATCGTCGACCCGGAGAGGGTTCTCGTTTTTCCTGCCGAGAGCAACGAGAAATCATAAGCTTACGATTGCTTCTCGCGATTCCGATCAAGTCCCGGCGCGTCGACCGCCGTTGCTTGCCGGGGTGTGCCATTTCTGCGATAGTGCCGGCAAATCCGGGGCTGCGCGCCGGCACGATGGCGCGAACCAAAGGAGTTTCCTGAAGATGGGTACGTGGAGCGTATCGCACTGGCTCATTCTGCTGCTGATCGTTCTCCTGCTGTTCGGGGCCGGCAAGATCCCGCAACTCATGGGCGACATGGCCAAGGGCATCAAGACCTTCAAGAAGGGCATGCAGGACGACGACGAAGCGGCGAAGAAGCCCGAGGAGCCTGCCGCTGCGGCAAAGCCGATCGAGCACGCGGGCCAGAAGCCGGCCGCGCCGGAAGGGACCAAGGCCGGGTGACGATCGCGAAAATCGGCTTTTGCGCCGAACGAGGCGCCTCGCGCGGCCCGATCACAGGTGCAATCGCCCGCTTGCCGAGATGCGAGCCCGCCGGGGCCGATCGGCGCCGGGGCCGCGTGTGAGAGGGGTGGCTGCAACGCCCGGCGCCCGTCGGCGCCTGAAATTGAGAGCGCGTCCAGTGCGGCGCGCCAGCCAGAGGACCGAATGTTCGATCTGTCGACCAGCAAGATGCTTCTCCTTGCGGTGATCGCGCTGCTGGTCGTCGGCCCGAAGGAGTTCCCCAACCTGCTGCGCACCGTCGGCCGCTATGTCGGCATAATCAAACGGCAGGCGGCCGAATTCCGCGCCCAGTTCGACGAAGCGATGCGCGAGAGCGAGATCGCCGAACTCAAGAAGCAGGTGGAGGAATTCGGCAAGGAGGCGCAGTCGGCGGTGAGCGAGGCACAGGCGGCCTTCGACAAGGAGGTGGCGGCGGTCGAGGCGGAAGCGGCAAGCGCGCTCGCCGAGATCGATCGGGCGGCGAACGCCGAAGCTGAGGCGCACGCCAAGGCGCTGAGCGAGCCGGAACTTCCGGTCGCCATCGAGCCGCCTGAGGCGCACGCCCCGGCGCCCGCCGAGCCGGTCGCGAGCCAAACCGAAGGAGAGCCCGCCCCGGTCGCTACAGATGCTGCCGGGACCGCGCCCGCGAGCGTCGGCGCGGCATCCGCCACGCCGGCCGCCATACCCGCGACCGTGGCCGCGGCAGTCGTGCCCGCCAGCGTGGCGCCGCCCGAGCCCGAGCGCGTCGGAGCCTAGGCCGTCATGCAGGACATGGTGACAAGCAGCAATTCGGAGCCGCCGAAGCGGCCGGGTCAGGACGAGATCGACGCGTCCCGAGCGCCGCTCATGGACCACCTCGTCGAGTTGCGTCAGCGGCTGATCTACACGCTGATCGGCATCGCCGCGGGCTTCCTCGTCTGCTTCTATTTCGCCGATCCGCTCTTCCAACTCCTGGTTCAACCGTATCTCTGGGCCGTGAACTGGGCGACCGGCAAAAACGACGTGCGCCTCATCATGACGAGCGCGCCCGAGTATTTCTTCACCCAGCTGAAGCTCGCGCTCTTCGGCGCCACCTGTCTCACTTTCCCGAACATCGCGATCCAGCTCTGGAAGTTCGTGGCGCCGGGCCTCTACAAGGACGAGAAAGAGGCGTTTCTTCCCTATCTCATCGCAACACCGCTGCTCTTCATCCTCGGCGCGCTCGTCGTCTATTTCATCGTGACGCCGTTCATGATGTACTTCTTCGTTCGGATGCAGGTGACAACCGGACCGATCAACATCATCCTGGAGCAGCGCGTCGCGGATTACCTGTCGCTGATCATGACGCTGATCCTGGGCTTCGGCATCTGCTTCCAGCTGCCCATCGCGCTATCGCTCCTGGCGCGCTCGGGCTTTCTCACCGGCGATCAGCTGCGTTCCTTCCGGCGCTATGCCATCGTCGC
>CAYWBX010000476.1:0-3597 GCA_964456015.1 uncultured Hyphomicrobiaceae bacterium
CGAGGCACGACTTCCATGCACCAGGACGAAAACCAGAAGAACCTGCTGCTCGCCATCGTCCTGTCGATTCTCGTCCTGATCGGCTGGCAGATCATGTTCGTCAATCCGAAGATCAAGGATGAACGCGAGCGCGCCAGCCGGCAGGCAGCGACCCAGCAGCAGCCGGCGACGCAGCCCGGAGCGCCCGCGCCGGGGCCCGGCACGCCTGCGGCTCCGGGTACATCGCCCGCTTCCGCGCCGACACCGCCGGGACAGGCTCCGGGAGTCGCGGCGCCGCCCCGTCCCGTTGCGGCGCTCAGTCGCGAGGATGCGCTCAAGGCCGGCGCGCGCGTTCCCTTGCAGTCGCCGAGTCTCGTGGGCTCGATCTCGCTCAAGGGCGGCCGCATCGACGACATCCGTCTTGTGCGCTACCGCGAGCAACCGACGCCGACGAGCCCGACCGTCGTGCTTCTGTCGCCCTCCGGCGCGCCCGATCCCTACTATGCCGAGTTCGGTTGGCTCGCGCCGGCCGGCGCCCAGGTCAAGGCTCCGGATTGGTCGACCGACTGGAGGGTGGAATCCGGGTCGGCGCTCGCGCCCGGCTCGCCGGTGACGCTGGTCTACGAGGACGGGCTGGGCCACACCTTCCGGCGGAAGTACTCGGTCGACGCCGACTATATGTTCACGATCGAGGACAGCGTCACCAATGCGGCTGCACAGCCGATCACGCTCGATCACCGCGCGCTCATCTCGCGGCACGGCACGCCCAAGATCGAAGGCTTCTACATTCAGCACGAAGGTCCGATCGGCTTCCTCGGCGACAAGGGATTGCAGGAGATCACCTACGCCGACACGCTGAAAGGGCTCAAGGATGGCGAGCGCAGCACAAAGGCGTTCGAGAAGATCACCGGCGGCTGGCTCGGCATTACGGACAAGTATTGGGCAACGGCCATCATCCCGGATCAGAAGGCGCCGCGTGATGCCTACGTGACCGGCTACGCCAAGGTGCCGGGCGGCAAGGAAAGCTATCAGATCGACTATCTGGCGCGCGGGATCGAAGTAGCGCCGCAGGCCACGCAGACCGTCACGACGCTGTTTTTCGCCGGCGCCAAGCGCGTCAGCGCGGTCGAGGCTTACGAGCGGGATCTGTCGATCAAACGATTCGATCTGCTGATCGACTGGGGCTGGTTCTTCTACATCACCAAGCCGCTGTTCAAGCTCATCGACTGGTTCGCCCAGCTTTTCGGTAACTTAGGCTTCACCGCGAATTTCGGGCTCGCCATTCTTGCGGTCACCGTGCTCGTCAAGGCGGCGTTCTATCCCCTCGCCAACAAGAGCTACGAGTCGATGGCCAAGATGAAGAAGCTGCAGCCCGAGATGGAAAAGCTGCGCGAGCGTTACAAGGACGACCGGGTTCGCCAGCAGCAGGAACTGATGGCGCTCTACCAGAAGGAGAAGATCAACCCGATGGCGGGTTGCCTGCCGGTGCTGCTGCAGATCCCGGTGTTTTTCGCCCTTTACAAGGTGCTGTTCGTCTCCCTCGACATGCGTCATGCGCCGTTCTACGGCTGGATCAAGGATCTTTCCGCGCCCGATCCGACGACGATCTTCAACCTGTTCGGCCTGCTTCCGTTCGCCGTGCCGGAGTTCCTTCACGTCGGCCTGTGGCCGATCATCATGGGAATTACGATGTGGCTGCAGATGCAGCTCAATCCGCAGCAGCCCGATCCGGTTCAGCAGCAGATCTTCAACTGGATGCCCGTGATCTTCACGTTCATGCTGGCATCGTTCCCGGTGGGGCTCGTGATCTACTGGGCGTGGAGCAATATCCTGTCGCTGATCCAGCAGTATCACATCAACAAGCGCAACGGCGCCGAGATCCACCTCTGGAAGAATCTCGGCATTGAGAAATTCTTGAGCCGCTACGGGCCGAAAAAGCCCTGAGCACGCCCGTCCGGATGATCGTCATGGCGTCGCCTGCTGCCGATGATGGCACCCTCTCGGCCGAAGATCGCGCCGCAGGCGAGCGGCTCTTTGCCATCGAATGGATGTTTCTCTCGAGCGCCCCGACGCTCGCGGCGCTGCCCCCGGCGGACCGGCCTGAATTCGCCTTCGCCGGGCGGTCGAACGTCGGCAAGTCGAGCCTCATCAATGCGCTCTGCAACCGGCAGGGCCTCGCCCGCGCTTCGAACACGCCCGGACGCACGCAAGAGCTGGTCTTCTTTGGACCGCGGCTTTCGTCGGGCGCCGTCCCGCTGCATCTCGTTGACATGCCGGGCTATGGCTACGCCGAAGCGCCGAAGGTCAAGGTCGAGGCCTGGACGGCGCTCGTGCGGGATTTTTTGCGGGGCCGCCCCACGCTGGCCCGCGTCTTTCTGCTCGTCGATGCTCGGCACGGGCTCAAGGCGAGCGATCGCGAGATCATGCGCCTCCTGGATGAGGCGGCCGTGTCCTATCAGTGCGTGCTCACCAAGATCGACAAGGTCACGGCGAGGGCGCTCGCTGCGCTCATCGGCAGGATCGAGGATGAGCTCCTGGAGCACGCGGCTGCCTTTCCGCGCGTCCTGGCGACATCGGCCGAAAAGCGGACGGGCCTCGACGAATTGCGGGCCGTGATCTGGCGCCTCGCGCAAGGGCGTGCCGGATCGTGAGCACGTGCCCGCTCTTGAGCTCGGGCTTCAGCGCACCAGTCCCGCGATGATGCGGTGAAGCTCGAAGCCGAACGCGGCCTCGAGGCCCTCGACCACCGCCAACGAGCCAAGGACGACGGCAGCGTAAACCGCAATCCGTCGCGCGAGCGCGCTCCAGTTCCGCGCGACCCGGGTCTCGAGCGCGAGCTCGGGCAGCACCATGTCGGCGACGACGCCATCGGCGGCGACGGTGCGCGCCGAGACCAGCAGATGCACGCTCGCCTTGCCCGCGGCGAGAGGCGTCAGCAGGAACCGCCAGACGGCCTGCTCGTCGGAGAGGCGCCCCGTCATGCTGCTCGCCTGGTCCCACTGGGTCTCCGGCGAGAGCAGCTCGATCCTGAAAGCGGGCTTGCCGGCCCTAAGCCGTTCGCTGATCGCGCGCAGGACCACCTGTTCGGACCGGAATGCGGTCGGCCCGTTGCCGGGTGGCGGGCCCGCCATGGGAGGCCGTCCCACCCGGATCTCGAGCGTCGTCGGCCTGCCGAGGCGCATCCGCCGCGGCAGGGAGTGGCTGATTTGCGTCGCATCGAGGGGGGCTAGTCGGGAGGATGTCTGCGCCGTCAATGGGGCTGCCGCGCCGCCGCCTGGTCCGGGGACGGGCGTGAGGTAGGGGCTGGTTGGCGGCGGCTCCCTATGGGGCGGCACGGCGTCCGGGCGGCGCCCCAATTCCGCAGCACCGCCGGGGGAGAGAGACGGCGGCCGTTGCGCGCCGAGCGAAGGAACAGGCTCACCCCAGGGCGGCTCCGCACGCGGTGGGCGCGTTCCATCGCTCGCGCCCGGCTGCGGCGCGCCCTGGTTGGCGGTCGGCGCGGGACCGCCGGGTGAGGGGCGCGAGCCAGTCCCGTGCAGGCCCGACGGCGGCGCGGGCAGAGGCGGCGGGGCCCAGCTCGGCGCCGGGCGTTGTTCGGGCGACGGGGATGCATCTTCC
>CAYWBX010000477.1:0-3588 GCA_964456015.1 uncultured Hyphomicrobiaceae bacterium
CGCAATCGAGTCCTCAAGGTCCATGATCGTCGTGAGCGCCGCCTCAAGGACGATGTCGGCGACGCCAGCCTCGTCGGCCGCGCCGATGGCGCTCGTGCGGTCGATCACGATCTCGATATGCAGACCGTTGTTTTCGAGCAGGATCGTGTCGGGACACTCGGGCGCGCCAATCCAGCCCTTGAGCTTGGCCGGATCAACCAGGTCTGCGGCGGTGCCGTCGCGCAGCGTTACGGCGAGTCGGTCCCCGGTGACGGCGTAGCGCGCCGCAGCGGCATGCGAGCCTCCGCGCAGCGGCGCGGCTTCATCGAGAAAGCGGCGGCCCCAGGCGATGACCTTGGCGCCGCGAATGGGGTTGTAGCCGCCGGCCCGTATGGCGCCGTCCGTCTCCGGGATCGCGTCCGTGCCATAGAGTGCGTCATAGAGCGACCCCCAGCGGGCATTGGCGGCATTGAGCGCGTAGCGGGCGTTCATGACCGGAACGACAAGCTGCGGCCCCGCAATCGACGCGATCTCGCGATCGACGTTCCGAGTGTCGACCGTGAAGTCAGGTCCCTCCGGCGCGAGATATCCGATCTCGGCGAGCATCGCCTTGTACGCCGGCATGTCCACCGGTTTACCGGCGCGATCCCGGTGCCACCGATCTATCTGCTCCTGCAGCGTGCGCCGGCGCCGGAGCAGCTCTCGATTGCGACTTGCGAACGTGTGCACCAGCCGATCGAGCGATTGCCAGAAGCGGCCTCTGTCGATCCCGGTCCCCGGCAGCGCTTCCAGATCGATGAAATCGGCCAGAACCTTGGCGACCTTGATGCTGACGGAGGGCTCTCTGACGGCTTGATTCATTCCCATGTTCCTGCTTGGCCTGCCCGCCTCACCGGTGTCTGCGACCGCGGGCGCGCCCGTGATTCCTTTGCTGCCAACCGCTGCAAGCGCCCCGCGACGGCGCCCCGCAGCGCGTGGCGGCCGAAAAGCGGATCGTTGCACCCCGGCACCGGCCCCCGACCCGGGCTAGCTGCGGCCCTCCGCACCGCTCGGGCTCGCCGCGATGGTGTAGCGCGTGGTGGCGCGATAACGGCTTGCTTGCGCCCGCTCATGCCAGACGCGGGTAGCCTCCGCGCGATCCTCGAAGGGGCCGGCCACCTCGAGCGTGCCGTGAATGACCTTGGTGAAGCTGTGATCATGATACTCGCCGCCGATCACCCAGAATTGCGTCTTCATTTTCCTCTCCCCTTTATGATGCGTGCGTTGCATCCGGAGTAGCGGGCAGCGTGCGGATTGATTTGGCAGGCTGCCCGCGCTCCGGTCATTCGGCCGCAATCGCCTTGGGCCGGTCATGGAACTGCTCGGCCTCGGTCGAGCCGGCCATGGCCGTGGTCGACGACTTCCCGGCCGAAATCGCCATCGATACGGCGTCGAAATAGCCCGTCCCCACCTCGCGCTGATGGCGCACGGCCGTGAAGCCCTCCGCTGCCGCCGCGAACTCGCGCTCCTGCAATTCGGAGTAGGCGCCCATGCCGCGGCGGGCGTAGCCCTTCGCCAGTTCGAACATCGACAGGTTGAGCGAGTGGAAGCCGGCAAGGGTCACGAACTGGAACTTGTAACCCATCTCGGCGATCTGCTCCTGGAAGCTCTCGATGGTCCTCGGATCGAGCTTCGCGCGCCAGTTGAACGACGGCGAGCAGTTGTAGGCGAAGAGCTTGCCCGGATACTGACGGCGCACCTCGGCTGCGAACTCGCGGGCCTCGCCCAGGTCGGGCGTCGAGGTCTCCCACCAGATGAGGTCGCAATAGGGAGCATAGGCGAGACCGCGCGCGATGGCGTGCTCGACCGAGTGGGTATTCCCCTGCTTGAGCCGGAAGAACCCCTCGGGCGTCCGCTCGCCGGAAATGAAGCGCGCGTCGTAGTCGTCGATGTCCGACGTGATGAGCGTTGCGGAGTGCGCGTCGGTCCGCGCCATCACGATGGTGTCCGTGCGCGCGATGTCGGCCGCAAGCCGCGCCGCATTGAGTGTGCGGATGAAGGTTTGCGTCGGCACGAGCACCTTGCCGCCGAGGTGGCCGCACTTCTTCTCCGAGGCGAGCTGATCCTCGAAATGCACGCCCGCGGCACCCGCTTCGATCATCGACTTCATGAGCTCGAAGGCATTGAGGGGACCGCCGAAGCCCGCTTCCGCATCGGCCACGATCGGCGCCAGCCAGTACGTCGAGGTGTCCCCCTCCAGATGCGCGATCTGATCGGCGCGCAGGAGCGCGTTGTTGATGCGCCGGACTACCTCGGGAACCGACGAAGAAGGATAGAGCGACTGGTCGGGATACATCTGCCCGGCGTTGTTGGCGTCCGCCGCCACCTGCCAGCCGGACATGTAGATCGCCTCGAGCCCGGCCTTTACCTGCTGTACGGCCTGGTTGCCGGTGAGCGCGCCGAGCGTTCGCACGAACGGGCGCTCGTGCAGCAGCGTCCAGAGGCGATGCGCACCGAGGCGAGCCAGCGTGTGCTCGATATGGATCGAGCCGCCGAGCCGCTTGACATCGTCGATCGTGTAGTCCCGCCGGATGCCCTGGTAACGGGCTTGGTTCCCAATCATTCTGTGCCCCTGCTGCTGTCCCTTCGCCGCGCGGTTGCGCCGCATCATTTCAGTTCTTCACAAGTTCGGGATAGCCGAGGCAGCTTTTGCGTTGCAAGAAGATATTGTTATGGCGTAGAAATGTTGAAATGTTACAATCCATCAACACACACTCGATTGTAAATTGTAAATATTTGAAAGATCGGGAGGTCACGGCTCATGCGATCCATGCACATCGGCGGGAAGCTGCGCCGCCTCAGACAGGAACGACGGCTCACCCAGGCCCAGATGGCCAGCGAGCTCGAGGTATCGCCGAGCTACCTCAACCTCCTCGAAAGCAATCGACGTCCCGTGACGGCGCGGGTGCTGCTGCGCCTGGCCGACAAATTCAAGGTCGAGATCGGCAGCCTTGTTGCCGACGATGACGAGCGGCTCGCGTCGGAACTCATGGAGGCGCTCTCCGACCCCGTCTTCGAAGAGCACGATGTCAAGGCGAGCGATGTTCGCGACCTGGTGACGACGCTGCCGGCCGTCGGACGGGCGCTGATGGCGCTCTACCGATCCCATCACAACAGCTCCGCGGGCGCGATCGGCGACGGCTCCGACGGCGCGAGCGAACAAGGGCTCGTCAGCCTGCCGTCGGAGGAAGTGACCGAGCTCATCCAGCAGAAGCTCAACCATTTTCCGGATCTCGAGAAGGCGGCGGATGCGCTCTGGCGCGACTGCGATCTCGCCCTCCACACGCTCCACCATGACCTCATTCGTGTTCTGCTTCAGAAATTTGCGGTCCAGGTCGAGATCGTCCCGGCGGGACGGATGCCGGGGCTCTTGCGCAACTACAATCCGCTGACACGCCGTCTCGAACTGTCCGAGATGCTGCCGCTGTCGAGCCGCACGTTTCAGATCGCCCATCAGATCGCATTTCTCGGGCATCGGCCGCTCCTTGATCGCATCTCGGCGGCCGGAAGGCTGACATCGGCTCAGTCCGACGCTCTCGCGCGCACGGCGCTCGCCAACTACTTCGCGGC
>CAYWBX010000478.1:0-3585 GCA_964456015.1 uncultured Hyphomicrobiaceae bacterium
GATGCCCCCTCCGCGTCCTCAGCGCAGTCCCTGTGCGCCTCCCCGCCCGAGCGTGCTTTTCTCGCCGCACCGCGATCGCCTATAGTCCGCCGCCATGCAACAGCTCAGAGATACCGGACCGGAGATCCCGCCGATCGAGGCGGACAGCTTTGTCGTGATCGGCGGGCGCGCCGACGCCGGGCTGATCGTGCTTTGCGATCACGCTTCCAACGCCCTCCCTGCGGGCTACGGCACGCTTGGCCTCGAAGAGCGCGAGTTGCAGCGGCACATCGCCTACGACATCGGCGCGGCGGCCATCACGCGCCGGATCGCGGCGGCATTCCGTGCCCCGGCCGTGCTGACGCGCTATTCCCGACTGCTGATCGATCCCAACCGGGGCGAGGACGACCCGACGCTCATCATGCGTCTATCGGACGGCGCCATCGTTCCCGGCAACCGCAATCTGGACGAGGCCGAACGGGAGCGGCGCATCCGGCTCTACTATCGCCCCTACCACGACGCCATCGAGGCCGTCATCGCGCGCTGTCTCGCGTCCGGCCGGCCCCCCGCCATCGTCTCCGTGCACAGCTTCACCGAGAGCTGGAAGGCCGTGCCGCGGCCATGGCACGTCGGCATCCTGTGGGATCGCGACCAGCGGCTGGCAAAGCCGCTCATCGAGGCGTTCGCAGCCGACGGACAGCTCATCGTCGGCGACAACCAGCCCTACAAGGGCAGTCTCGAGGGCGATTGCCTCTGGCAGCACGCCACGCGCCGCAACCTGCCGAACGTGCTGATCGAGTACCGGCAGGACCTGGTGCGCAGCGAAGCGGGTCAAGCGGCCTGGGCGGACCGGACCGTCCGCATCCTTGAAACAGTGCTGGCGCGGCCCGATCTCCATGCCATCGCGTCCGCGCGTCAGGCCGCCGCAGCCTCCTCCTGACCGATCGCCCGGACACCAACGCACGCCAAGGGATCAGCGCCATGCATCAGAAGATCGACGCACAAACGCAGACCGAGCTCGAGGCCGCGGCCTTCCGCAAGCTGGTCGAGCACCTGCGGAAGCGCACGGACGTGCAGAACATCGACCTCATGAACCTCGCAGGCTTCTGCAGAAACTGCCTCTCGAACTGGTACCAGGAAGCCGCCAAGAGCAAGGGCCTCGACCTCGGCAAGGAAGAAGCGCGCGAGATCATTTACGGAATGCCCTACAGGGACTGGCAGGCCAAGTACCAGACCGAGGCGACCGCCGAGCAGAAGGCGGCCTTCGAGAAGGCGAAGCCGCACAGCCACTGAGCGCTGGGCACGCGGACCTCCCCGGCAAAGAAGCTGCCCAAGCTCTGTCGGGGAGGGCTGCAGGTGCGTGAGAATTTCAACCAGCCGGCCTGTAAGCCGGGTTCTGTCTGGAGGTTTCCCTCCGCGACGGCCATTCATCTGGGACGCCCGTTGCCGGACGCCTCGAGCAACCAACCCGGGCAGCGGCGTGGATGACGCCCGACGCCCCGGAACCCGGATTGCGTCTCGCCGCCCCTATTCGGTCTTGCTCCCGGTGGGGTTTGCCGAGCCGGCGGTCGTTGCCGCCGCCGCGGTGCGCTCTTACCGCACCGTTTCACCCTTGCCCGGAGCCGGTCGCCCGGCCCGTCGGCGGTCTGTTCTCTGTGGCACTGTCCCTGGGGTCGCCCCCGGCGGCCGTTAGCCGCCACCGTTCATCCATGGAGCCCGGACTTTCCTCCGCCGATGCGCGTTGCCGAGCCCCGGCGGCGGCCGTCCGGCCGACTGGTCCCTGCAGATAAGGGGGCGAGGATCGGCGTCGTCAAGGCGTCGGGAGCGGCTTTTGTCGAACGCCCGAGCTTCCAGACCGCCGCGACGGGCCGCCCGCGGCCGGTCAGCGGCGCGTTGGACGGTTCACGAGCCACAACCCCGCGAGGACCAGCCCAAGCCCTGCGAGCAGGTTGGGTCCCAGAACTTCGCCGAGGAGCAGGTGCGCGGCGACAACGCCAAAGACGGGCGTCAGGAGCAGAAAGGCCATGACGCGCGAAGCGGGATAGCGGGTGAAGAGCCAGGTCGTCGTCGTGAACACATAGCCGGCCACGAAAATCACGGTGAAGCCGAAGGCCGCCCACGTGAGCCCGCTCGGCGCCACAAAACCAGGTTCGCCCAGGAGGGGCGAGAGCGCGCACAGCAAAGGCCCCGAGACCGCGAGCTGGATGAACGTGATGCGCAACGGCGCCACCGTGGCAAGCCGTGTCGCCCGGATGGTGAGCGTGAGGCCGCCCCAAGCGAAGGCGCCGGCAAGACAGAGAACGTCGCCGGCAAGCGTCGGCCCCGACCCGGCCCCCGCGGCGGTTTCCTTCCCAAGTACGACCAAGGCAACGCCGGTCATCGCCAGCACGAGCCCTGCAACCTTGGCCGCCGTCAACCTGTCACCGGGGATGAGGACGTGCGCCCCGGCGGCAACGACAAACGGCGCCGTATAGAGCAGGATGACAGCGTGGCTCGCGGTCGTGAGCTTGAGGCCCGGGTAGAGAAAGCCGAACTCGGCCGCGAAAAACAGGCTGGTGAGCAGAGCCGGCCAGAAGATGCCGTCGCGGGCGAACAGGCGGACGCCGCTCAGGCGCGCGACGACGCCGAGCAAGAGGGCGCCCGCCAGCGAGCGCAGGCCCGCCTGAAGCACCGGCGAAATGCCCTCGTTGGCGACCTTGATCGCAACCTGCCCGACCGCGAGGCAGACGCACATGGACGTCAGGACCGCGATTGCAAAGAAATCAAGCGACGGCTTAATCGCCGTTTGACTTCCCGGATTGGCAGCCTCCGCAGCCTTGGCCATTGCAGCATCCCTGTGGCCGCACGCGGCCACTTTCGTCTTCGCCCAACTTCTGCCAGTGATGCGGATGGCCGCCGACAGGGTCAAGCGCTAGGATCGGATCGTTCACGCCAAACGGGGAGCCCGCATGTCCGCCGACGCCGTCGTTTCAGCAAGCCTCGTTGCCGCGTTCCAGAGAGACGGCGTGGTCCTGATCCCGGGCCTTCTCAAAGAGCAGGTTGCAACACTTGCCGATGCCGTCGAGGCGAACATGCGAGCGCCGAGCGAGTTCGAGCGCAGCTACAGGCCCGCCGACGGTTCCGCCATGTTCTTCCAGGACTACTGCAACTGGCAGCGGTTCGAGGGGTATCGCAGGGCCGTGACCGAGACGGATATGGCGGAAGTGGCGGCGCTGCTCATGCGCTCGCGGACGGCGCGCTTCTTTCACGAGCACGTGCTCGTCAAGGAGCCCGGCAACTCCATGAAGACGCCTTGGCACCAGGACCAGCCCTACTATCTCGTCGAAGGACGCCAATCGGTGAGCTTCTGGGTGCCGCTCGATCCCGTCCCGCGCGAGATCGCCATCGAGTATGTGGCCGGCTCGCACAAGTGGGGACGCGATTTCCGACCGCAGCGCTTCAACGGAACGGCGCTCTATGAGGGCGACACCAGCGAACCGGTGCCCGAGGTCGAGGCCGAGCGGGAGCGGTTCACGATTCTCGGCTGGGCCATGGAGCCCGGCGACGCCGTCGCCTTCGATTTCCGCTGTCTGCACGGTGCACCGGCCAATACCACGGCCAATCGCC